>JAOZPY010000478.1 GCA_029932495.1 Desulfobacterales bacterium | reverse complement strand
TAAAATGCGCTTTTTTTATGCTTTTCAATAACTTATGCCCGTGGATGGACACTAGTTAACGGGCCTGGACAAATGCCCGTTAACTGTTTCAGGAGTTCGATAGCAAACCCGGGCTAGTAGCGACAACCGTCCTGAAATCCGCGGCCCATGGCCCCGCCATTCTTGCCGTAACTCCGGCTGCGGGAACCACGCCCCATCCCCGGGCCCATTTGGCGGCCGTTACCGCGTCCATAACCGTGATCGGCAAAAAATTCGGGATTCTCCTTTTGCATGCGGATGCGGTGTTCAACACGCTTTTGGTTCAGCTGGCTGCGAAGACCGGAAATGTCTTTCTGCAGGGCAGACGCCTTGGCGCTGTCCGGGTTCTGTTTTGCCAGCTCGCTTCTTAGCTCAAGCTGTTTCTGATAAATATTGCCTCTCAGGCTGCGGGTTTGCTCGAAAAATTCCTGGCGTTCCCTGTTCAGGCGGTTGAGGTCTTCATCACTCAGATTGGCTTGGCAGCCGGCATTGCCGGACCATCCCTGGTGCCTCCCGGCACCTTGATGAGCGCCCCGGCCGGCAAAAGCATAGGTCCCGATACCCAGCAGGGCCGTAATGGTTACAATCAGCAAAATTTTTCCTGAATTGGTAAATTTCATTTTTTCCTCCTTGGGGTTAAAAAAAATTATGTTTAAATGGCGACAATTGGTTTTTCCAACTGCTTTTCTTGCCGCAAGTTCAACTACCACCTGAGCAAGGCCTGTGCCAAAACTGTCCAGCGGCCCCTTGATTAAATTTTAACTACTTGTATTTTTTATATTTTTATTTTATTTCAGCTTCAGCTATTGATAAAACCGGTTCCATCGCTATGTTGAACACATGGGTATTTTTTATCCAGACGGTTTCAACGACCGGGTAAAAAATACCCAGGAAGTGGAAAAATCTAAAAATTAAAAGGCGGGAAGTTGGAAAGCCGGGAGGCTTGAATACGCCATAACTATCAGATATTATAAAATTTTTATAATACCGGCTCTTTTTGTCTTCACGCTTTGGAGCCTCGAGCCGGATAAAGACCTTTGGCATTCTATTTGCTTTTAATATTCATCATGCCCAATAGAACCAAACCAACTAAATTCTGGAGTGCCGTACCGCCCTGGGTGCTTATCGGCTCGGTGGCGGTCCTGCTGCCGTTGTTTGCCTTCATGACCGTGGCAAACATCAACCGCCAGAAAGAAAAAAGCCGCCAGATGCTGTTGGAAAAAGGGGCCGCCCTGATCCGCTCTTTTGAAGCCGGCACCCGCACGGGAATGATGAACATACACTGGGGCCGCTTTCAGTTGCAGCGGCTTTTGACCGAAACCGCCCGGCAACCCGACATTGTCTATCTGTTTGTCACCGACATCAACGGCAACATTGTGGCTCACAACGACCTGGTCGAGGTCGGCCGGTGGCTGGAAAGCGGATTGAACCTGGAAAAAATTGCGCGTTCAGCCACTCTGCAATGGCGCCAGGTGGTGCGTCCGAATGGATCCCGGGTGTTTGAAATTTACGGAAGGTTTGAACCTGTCGGCCGACGTGGCCACATGGCAATGGGCATGGAGCGCATGCCGGGGCCCATGATGATGGGCCGCCGGTTTCAACCGGAGACCCGGAGAAACCAGATGCCGGCGAATCAAGAGCAGATTATCTTTGTCGGACTCGATATGAGCGCCATTGAACAGGCCCAGCGCGCAGACGTGCGCCATGCGGTCATCATGGGAACGATCCTTTTGTTGGCCGGTTTCGCCGGTATCACCCTGCTTTTTATGGCCCAGAGCTATCGTGCCACCCGTGCCTCCCTTACCCGCATCAAGGCCTTTTCCGACACCCTGGTGCAAAACATACCCATCGGCCTGGTGGCTACCGACAGCGGCCGGAAAATCGCCGCCTTTAACCAGACCGCCGAATCCGTATTGCGCCTGCCGGCCGCGAAGATAACCGGCAGGCAGGCAACAGAGGTACTGCCGCCACAACTCGGCCGGCAGTTGGAAGACATCAACGCCCCTGAAGCGCTTGTGGCCGCTGAAATCGATTGTCCCCTTGACGACGGCACAACGGTCCCCCTGGAAATTTCCACCAGCCGCCTCAAAGATGAAGCGGGAACGTATCTGGGCTCCGTGCTGCTGTTCAAGGATTTGACCGAAGTCCGTGCGCTGCGCAAAGAGATTGCCCACAATCAGCGTCTGGCCTCGGTAGGACGGCTGGCTGCCGGTGTGGCCCATGAAATTCGCAATCCCTTAAGCTCCATCAAGGGCTTTGCCACCTATTTTTTACAGCGCTATAAAGACATTCCCCAGGATCAGCAAACCGCCGGTATCATGATTCAGGAAGTCGACCGGCTAAACCGGGTGGTGGGACAGTTACTGGAGTTTGCCCGACCCGTGGCCCTATCCCCCAAGCCGACCTCCCTTAAAAACCTGATAGATCGCTCATTGAAGCTGATTGGCGACCGGGCTGCTGAAAAATCCATCAGCCTGGTGGCAAACATTGCGCCCACGGCCGATGAAGTCCTCATTGACCCGGACCGCATCAACCAGGTACTGCTCAACCTTTACCTGAATGCCATCGAGGCCATGCAGACGGGGGGCAAGCTCACGGTCTCGGCTGCCATTCGGCCGGAAAGCGGACGGCTTGAAATCCATGTCGACGATACCGGTGACGGAATCCGCGCCGAAAATTTACCAAAAATTTTTGACCCCTATTTTACCACCAAGTCATCCGGAACCGGGCTGGGACTGGCCATTGCTTACAATGTGATGGATGCCATGGGAGGAGCGCTGAGGGTGCAAAGCCGGCCGGGACACGGGACCCGCTTTACCCTGGCTGTGCCGGCCGCCGGAAAGGATCACCAGCATGCCTGACAAACAAAAAATTTTGGTAGTCGATGACGACCGCGCCCACCGCACCATGCTGCGCACCCTGATCGGCGGATGGGGTTATGGGGTCAGCGAGGCCGATGACGGTGCAACCGCCATTGAAAATGTGGCCCGGCAGCCTTACGACCTGGTGCTGATGGACGTTCGCATGGTCAAGGTTTCCGGCCTGGAGGCCCTGGACAAAATCAAGTCCATCAACC
>JAOZPY010000477.1 GCA_029932495.1 Desulfobacterales bacterium | reverse complement strand
AAACATCTGTTATCAAACACTTAAAATCTTTTCTCGACCATAATATTCCGTCACTTCAGTGTCTCTGGCCGATTGAAAACGCTTAATACTATGCTGCATTTCATCGAGCGCTTTTTTCATTTTTTCACAGTAGACATTTCGGTTGGAACTACCGTAAGAACCCACTCTCATTTCCTTTTCCAATAGGTAGATATAGCTTGACAACGTTTGTAACGGCTGATTAAGGCTGTGGGCCAGCGAGCCGGCCATTTCGGTTACCGTTTTATCGTGTTCAGCACTCAGCATCCGTTTATTGAGCCGGTAGATGCGAATAGCCAACGCCAGCTGCACAGCATAACCATTCAGAAATTCCACAATCATGGATATATTGTGCTCTTCATGCCGACACAAAGCCACAAATCCGCCAACAAAAGAAGATGAACCCCGGACCGGCACAAAAACTCCGTCGGGACTTTCCAGTTCCCGGCCAAAAAGCTCTGCCAGTTTTTGACCCAGCCCAGCACCCGACGAATTATCCGCAATTGAAAACCAGAGTTCCCGACATTCTTTATTGGAGAGAAACCGGTTCTCCTGCATGCCCAGCTCAATCTTGTGGTCCAGCAGTTGACGGTATTGCGCCGGCGTCCCTTTGATGACCAGCTGCTTTCCTTTTCGATCATAAAGAATAATGAATATTTTTGACATACCCAGGGAAAGCTGAATATTTTCCAGCATTCGGTAAAATGCCTCTCCAAGGTGAAAGTTCCCCAGAAAATAGTTGTAGGTATTGAACAAGGTCAGGGCTTTTTTGACCATTTCCGGGTATGATTCTCCCAGGGAAAGCACAGAATCACCTGTTGATCCCGAATCTTCAGCCACTTCATCATCAGTTCCATCCTGAACCTCTTGGCCGGTAAAAAGGCCACCAACAAAAGGCCTGACATCTTCATTTATCCTGGACAAGACATCATCAAGCGATAACCCGGGAAGCCTTTTCAGCAATGATTCTTTGACGTTTGGACGCAAAATGAATTTATCATCAACTACGACCATGGTTTTGGCCATCAGGTTGGCAAAATAGATTATCTCACTTAATGCAGGTTCCTGCTCTCCCACTGCGTAAACCGGCTGCACTGCCTGGTGATGTTTATAGATAGCATCAGTCAGTTCGCTTCCCAGCGTCCATTCATCCGCCAGCCATTTACCCACCCGGAGGTGATCATAACCAAAAACCATCCGTTCCGCTTCGATCTCGCTCAACCCCGAACGGCAAACCTGTTCAAATTCACGGGTCTGCCTAGAAAAATTATACCAGAGTATCGGCTTACCGACATCGTGAAGCAACCCGGCAATAAAAGCCTTTTCCGGTTCAACCGCAAGGTTGAGATAGGCAATCAAAGCCTTGGCGGTAATCCCCGTGAGCAGGGAATGATCATTATGACGCTGGAAAAGTAGATGCAGGCGGCCTTTATTCACGGGGAAAATAGCCAGAAACGATTCGCTGACACAAATCATGCGAATAGTTTCCTGGCCCAACAGGGAAATAGCATGGCTGACGGTTTCAATTTTGTTACTGAACTGGTAAAAAGGGGAATTAGCCACTTTAAGGATTCGAGCTGTCAGTGAAGGGTCTTTCAGTATCAGCTCACCCAGCTCATTAGCTGAACAACGATCCTCGGAAATCATTGCCAGAAGCCGGGTTATGATCTGCGGCGGGCTGGGAATTACCAGTGTAATACCTTTTTTCTGCACCTGTTTCAAATCAATCCTCGCCATTGTGTTTCATGGGACCTTATGAAATTTCACAGCATAAACTATGCCAGAAGTACAATCACGATCAACATGTCTTCCGTTGTCATTCAATCAGGCACCGGAAGACATCCGTAAAAAGGTTTAGTTTGTGGACAAAACCTCTTACCGCTGTCAAAAGAGAACGGCGCCGTTAAGCGGCGCCGTCTGCGATAAGCTGAGTTATGACAGATTACTTACCTGCCTGTACCTGAAGACGATAAGCATTATACCTGATGGTCCCGTCATTGAGGACATAGCCGTAATAGATGTCAGCCACCAGGCCGTCACACCCTGCCAAGTCGATAACCATGGGTAGCAAGGGCGCAAAGTCGAGTACCTCGCCGGCTATGGCCATTTGCTGCTGGATTAACGGAAAACAGGTGCCGTCGATGCAGGCATACAGCAACACGGTGGCTGGCTGCCCCCAATCAGCCGAGGCGATTGTCAGGCGCGGCTGCAGATAGATGGGGCCCGGAGGCACGACTACCGGCCGGACACTCGGATCAATAAACGGGTCGCCGGGCTGCCGCCATGTCGCATACTCCAGCGGGACAGCCGGGGCTGCCATGACCGGTGTTGGAGCCATAATAACAATCGTAACAACTTTCTGACTGCTGCCTCCCGGTCCTTTGACCCACAATATCACTTCATAGTTCCCAGGCCGGTTAAAAGTATGGACGGGATTCCGCACCCGGGAAATATAGCCATCACCGAAATTCCAGCTCCAGAAATCAACCTCACCGGTGGACGCATCACTGAACTGGATCGTCAACGGTGCGGTGCCGGTTGATGGGGCAACACCAAAATCCGCATGGGGTACTAACAGAGGCGCAGTCACCGTTATACAGGCGTTCATGGCAATCTGGTCGCCACCGTACGGGCCATCAACGGACAAAGTAACCGTATAAGTACCGGGTTCTTGATAGGTATGACTGGGATTTTGTCCAACGACATTGTTGACCCCGTCGCCGAAATCCCAGACCCAACTGGTAATTTCCCCAGTGGAAACATCAGTAAACTGCACCGTCAAGGGGGCGGTGCCACTGGCCGGAACAAAGGTGAACGCGGCCGTCGGCGCTTCACCCTGGACCTGCACCGCCTTGATTACCGTTGACGTATCACTGCCCGCCGGGCCACTGACTTCGAGAACGACGGTGTAATTACCGGGATCCTGGTAAACATGGTTAGGATTTTCTTCCGTGCTGCTGTTGCCGTCACCGAAATCCCAGTTCCAGGCATCGATATCCCCGGTGGAGGTATCGGTAAACTGCACTGACAAGGGAGCCATACCATTGCCCGGATCTACCGCAAAGGATGCAGTTGG
>JAOZPY010000476.1 GCA_029932495.1 Desulfobacterales bacterium | reverse complement strand
CGCGCTCGATGTCGTAGTCGTTGAAATAGCCGTAGCCGCCGTGAAGCTGCAGGGATTCATCCACCACCTCCACGGCCACATGGCAGGCATACAGCTTGGCCATGGCGGTCAGCCGGGTGTCCGCTTTGCCGTTGTCCAGCAGCCAGGCCGACTTGTAAACCATGTTGCGGGCGGTTTCCACCTTGGTGGCCATTTCAGCGATTTTAAACTGGGTGGCCTGAAAAGCGCCGATGGGACGGCCGAACTGCCGGCGTCCCTTGACGTGTTTGATGGCCATGTCTAGGGCCCCCTGGGCCAGCCCGACGCCGTGGCCGGCCACGTAAGCCCGGGAGTGGTCGAAAAATTTCATCAGTTGGATGAAGCCGTTTCCTTCGGCACCCAGCAAATTCTCCCGGGGAACCCGCACATTATTGAAGTAGACAGCCGATGTGTCCGAAGCCCGCAGGCCCATCTTGCCGTGCATGGGATCGGCCTTGTACCCTTCGCGGTCGGTTTCGACGATGATGATGCTGTGGCGGGCGGTTTTTTTCTTCTCCTCGGGATTGGTCAGGCAGTAGACCAGCATGAAGGTGCCCACCGTGCCGTTGCCGATCATCACCTTGCTGCCGTTGATCACATAGTCTTCACCGTCTTTGACCGCCGTCGTTGTCGCCGCCGCCGTGTCGCTGCCGGCATCCGGCTCGGTAATGGCAAAACCCATGACCGCGTCACCCTCAAACAGGGGCGGCAGCCATTTCTTTTTCTGCTCCTCGGTGCCGAAAAGCAGCAGTTCCTCGGCGCCGAAGGTCACCGAGCTGAGCTGCTGGCCGATTCCCGGATCCACTTTCCAGAACTCCTCCAGCACCATGGCCTGTTCCAGGAACCCCAGCCCGGGCCCGCCGTATTCTTCGGGAATGAAAAGGCCGATGAGGTCCAACTCCCGCGCTTTTTGCACGATTTTTTCAGGATACCCCTCATTAATGTCCAGGTCCCGGGCCACATCGCTGAATTCACCCCGGGCAAATTCACGGGCGGCCTGCTGAATAATTTTTTGCTCTTTGGTTAAGTCGTAGTCCATGGTTGCACATCCTTTCTGAAAATAATTGCCAGGCTAAACGATGCCTAATATAAAATCACTGCGCCATAGTGCTGCCAGTCAGTTGTTTGTTGTCAGTCGTTCGTTGCACAACAGGCCTTTATCAACGGACAACAGACAACGGACAATAGGCATAACTTGCTGTTGCTGTGCAAAAAATGCAGGGCATGTCAAGCTGCAATTTTAGCCGCCCTGGGATCTCAAAGCGGCATATTCCCATGCCGTTTGTTGGGCTCCGGGCGCTGCTTGTTTTTAAGCATTTTTAAGGCCTTGATAAGCTGCGGCCGGGTTTCGCGCGGCCGGATGACCGAGTCCACCAGCATGTTGGAGGCCGCATGATAGGGATTGGAGTACTTGTAATCGTATTCTTCGATTTTCTGCTGGCGGAAGGCTTCCGGGTTTTCGGCCGCTGCGATTTCCCTGCGGAAAATCAGATTTACCGCTGCTGCCGTGTCCAGCACCACCAGCTGGGCGATGGGCCAGGCCAGCATCAGGTCCACCCCCATGCCCACACAGCACATGCCCATTACCGCGCCGCCGTACTCCTTGCGCAGGGCCAGGGTGATTTTGGGTACCGTGGCCTCCGCGTAAGCATAAAGCATCTTGGCGCCGTGGCGGATAATACCGGCACGCTCCTGGGCCACACCCGGAAAATAGCCGGGCACGTCCACAAAATTGATCAACGGGATGTTAAAGGCATCACAGAAGCGGATAAAGCGCGCCGCCTTATCGGAAGCATCCACGTCCAGGCATCCCGCCTTGATGCGGGGCTGGTTGGCCACAATGCCGATGGTGGCGCCATCCATGCGGGCAAAGCCGATGACAATATTGGGCGCAAAGCGGGGGAGGATTTCCAGAAAACTATCCTGGTCGACGACAGTCGTAATCACCCGGCGCATGTCGTAGGATTTTTTGAAATCCGCCGGTACAATTTCCTCCAGGCTGTCGTCGACCCGTTCAGGGTCATCGCGGCTTTCAACCACCGGCGGTGGCTCATCCTTATTGGAGGGCAGGTAACTGAGAATTTTTTTGATGATTTCAATACACTCCTGGTCACTGGCTGCCACAAAGTGCGCCTGGCCGGTGACTTCACTGTGCACCTTGGCGCCGCCCAGCTCCTCCAGGCTGATATCTTCGCCGGTCACGGCCTTGATGATGTGCGGTCCGGTGATGACCATGTGACTCTGGCCTTTGACCATGACGATAAAATCCGTCAATGCCGGGGAATAAACCGCCACGCCGGCGCTGGATCCCATCATGCCGGTGATCTGGGGAATGACCCCGGAGGCTGCCGTGTTGCGATAAAACATGCCGGCCACCCCCTTGGAGGCAAAAAAACCTTCGTGCAGCCGCCCGCCGCCCGAATCGTTCAGGGCCACCAGGGGCGCCTTGACCTTCAGCGCCTCGTCTATGATGCGGCAGATTTTCTGGCCGTGGATCGTTCCCACCGAACCGCCCAGAACCGTCACATCCTGGGCATAGGCAAATACCAGCCGGCCGTCGATGGTGCCGTAGCCGGTGACCACACCATCGCCGGGGACCTTTTTTTCCTGCATGCCGAAGTCAATGGACTGGCTTTCGGCCAGCTTGTGGACTTCGACAAAGCTGCCCGGATCAAACAGCAGGTCCAGCCGCTCGCGGGCGGTCAGTTTTCCCCGGCTGTGGTGGCGTTCGATGGCCTTGGGCCCTCCACCGGTTTCAGCGCGTTGTTCCAGTTCTTCCAGCCGTTTCAGCTCGGCTTGATGCGTTTTGGGTGCTGTCATTGCTCGCCATCCTTCAGGCTAAATGGTTGTTTTGACGCGTGAACGCCAAAGGTCACAGATGAATACGGTATACTGTACACAAAACGCTGCTGTCAAACATTAACGCGCATATTATTGCAAAAAAATGATGGCCCAGTAAAAAGTCATTTTCGAGCGACTTCAAGCCTTTTCGGAAAAAGAGTTGTGAAGGGTTTGAGCGTTAAGAATTTCAAGCTGTTTGAGGAGCTTGCGACGAGTTCTTGAAATTTAGCGAAACCCT
>JAOZPY010000475.1 GCA_029932495.1 Desulfobacterales bacterium | reverse complement strand
ATGGAACTGAAAGGCAAAACGGCACTGGTGCTCGGGGCCGTCAAGGGAATCGGAAAGGGCATCGGGCTGGCCCTGGCACAGGCCGGGGTCAGGGTGGCGGCCACCTATTACGACTGGCCTGAAGCAGTGGAAAGCATGCAGCGGGATTTTGCCCGTACCGGCACCGAGCATCTCATTGTGAGGAGCAACCTGCTGGAGGTCGATACCATCCCGGCGCTCATCCAGAAGGTGATCGATCGTTTCGGCCGGCTGGACATTTTGATCAATAACATCGAGCGGGGCGGCTGGCCGGTGGTGCACGGTAGCTATAGCCGGCAGCAGTGGGACCTGGAGATGGAAACCACCCTGCGTGCCAAACGGTGGGTTTTTGACTGCGCCCTGCCGCATCTGAAAACAGCCGGGGATGCGGTGGTGATTAACTTTTCCTCGATTGCCGCCCTTGTCGGCCGCAGCGGGCCGGCCGGCATGATTTTCAACGACGCTTATGCGGCGGCCAGCCGGGGCGTTTCGCTGCTGACTGAAACCTGGGCCCGTGAGGGCGCCCCCCAGGTAAGGGTCAATGAGCTGATGCTGGGTCTGGTTGAAACCCGGCATGCTGAAAAAACCCGGGGTTGGGGGCTGCTGGCGGCGGACCGCCGCAGGGCGCTTTTGGCGCACACCTTGCTGCAGCGCACCGGCACGGTGGACGATGTCGTCAGGGCCGTCTTGTTTCTTATCAAGGACGCGCCTTTTATGACCGGTGCCGTTTTGCGGTTGGACGGCGGGTATGTTCTAGGAGCCGACCGGGTGGAAGCGATGCCCGAAGGGGTAGAGGGCGAGGCGCATGGCACCTAGCGCAAAGGGCGGGGCGCCGGGGATAGTGATCAAGGTTTGGATGTGCGTTCTTTGAACGCTGGGCTGGGCATGCCCCACACAAAAAATTTTACCCACTCGAAACCGAATTTCAGCAATTCCACGTCATTTTTTTTCAATTTTTGGCGAACGTCGGGCTTGATGCGGTAGCGCTTCAAAAAGCTGCTCTGAAACACAAAATCCCGGAAGCGATCGATGTTATATATGGCCATAAAGGCCATTTTGGCCCGGGCGCCGGCGGGGCCCTCACGACCCCAGGGGTCATTTTGAAACAGCCGCTTTAAGCGCGCCCAACGAATTGTCATTTTGTGATACAGTTGCGCCTGCTGGTTGCGGGTCCATGTCGAGATGTCCCACTGTTTTTTTTCATCCTGGCCGCGGCAAAAATCCGGCGGCCTGAAGAAATAAATGGGCTGTTCTTTTCCAAGCTCGGCATCATATAGAAGTCCCTGTTCGATGGGAAACGTCCGGCAGGTATCCGGTCGGTCCGCATAGACGCTGCATCCCGAAGCGCTTAGAAATGGGCAGGTTTTTTCAGGATTTTCGGCCATGCGCAGCAGCACGTCCGGGAAAAAATTGACAGGTCGTAAAACAATGTCCACATAACGGTCCAAAAATTCGTCTGATGACAGATCAAGCGCCTGTTTCAACCGGACAACATCATAGGGATACAGGAAAAGATTCAAATTGCGGCAGCAGCGGTTGAAACACGCAATATCCGGATGGCAGTGAAACGAAAAGGTGTCGTTTTCGTCTATCCGAATCCCCGGAAGTTTGTCTATTTCATTGCTGTCAATGTGTTTCATGCTCTCTGCCCTCTGCGCTATACGCAATTATCCGGGCAATCGTCATTTTGATCCTGCCGGTGAGCCCGACGGCCTGTTTGAATTCGTTTTCCAGTCGTGCCATGCCGATATAAAATGGCGTGCGGTCAAACCGGTAATAGGGTTTGTTCCCGCAGCGCTTATCGAAGGTGCTGCATCCCGGCCCGTAAAGGGTGTTTTGACCGGGTTTGCGCAATTGATGGGGAATTCCATGCAGCCGGCAGATCATGGGGCGATGGGAATACAGGATGCAGCGGCTGTCCACATTCAGCGGACACATTTCCCTGACCTGCAATCCAAGCCCATCGGCCTGGTCAAAACTTCGGCAGATTTGTGCGGCCCGCAATTGAACCTGAAGCTGTATTTCGGTGTCAAGGGTGGCGACCCCCCGAAGAACAAACAGATATTCCAGGTAGGTGTGGTGGTGAAAGCGAGTCCGGCAGCAATTGTCCTTGCAACCCTCACAGCTGAATCCATAATGGTCGGCCACTTGGGCATAGCCGCGGTCCATGGCATCGTAAAGGCGCTGCAGCCGATCGAAAAAAGACGCCGGAACAGTGTCATGCAGGGGAGCCGGCTGGGTAGGGGCTTTCATGGGGGCCCTCATACATCCACAAGGGGAAAAAAAATCTTTTTATAAAGATTCATGGCATAGCGGTCCGTCATGCTGGCAATCAGGTCACACACGATTCTTGCAGCGGGTGGGCGCTGGTGGCTATTGCCCAGGATGTATAGCTCACTGAGTTTCTTATCCCGCATGGCCCTGTTGTCGAGGAAATAATTGTAAAGTTCGGACAGGATTTTCTTTGCTTTTTCAAAGTCCTTGTGTACCCGCGGAGAGCGATACACATTGTCATAAAGAAATTTTCTTAAAAGGTTCATGGCGCTGTGCACATCAGCGCTCATTTTTAATTGCAGCCCATTGTCACCGACCAGAGTGGATGATATGAGGTCCCGGACCATGGTGGTGGCCCGCTGGGAGTGGCTGCGGCCAAGAATCCTGGCGCAATCCTGGGGCACCTGCTCGGCCTGGATCACCCCGCTGCGAATAGCGTCTTCCAGGTCGTGATTCAGATAGGCCATGATGTCCGCAATTCTGACAATTTGCCCCTCATAGGTGCAGGCCAGCTCCGTGGGGTCGTCCGGAATGATTTCTCCGTAGCCTTTGGAATGTTTCAAAATTCCATCGCGCACTTCCTGGGTCAAATTGAGTCCTTTGCCATTGTTTTCCAGAACGTCAATGACTCTCAGACTTTGTTCATTATGGGAAAAATCCGGGGAAAAAATTTCTTTCAACACGGTTTCACCGCTGTGACCGAAAGGCGTGTGCCCCAGATCGTGTCCCAGGGCAATGGCCTCCACCAGATCTTCGTTTAAAGCCAGGGCCCGGGCCATGGTCCGGGCCATCTGGGAGACTTCCAGGGTGTGGGTCA
>JAOZPY010000474.1 GCA_029932495.1 Desulfobacterales bacterium | reverse complement strand
CAGCAATGGTGAAGCCGCCGAAGCTCAGGGCGATCTGGTCTTCGCGGAAGCCGTAGAGCAGGCCCATGCCGACAAAACCATTGTCTTCCACACCGGCCTGACCGGAGATAAACTGGGAAATCGGGGTGTAGTCCCGGCCGACTTTCAAACGCATGCCATCGGCGAATTTCCACTCGCCGTAAAGGCGTCTTAAGCGCACATGTTCATGCGAGCCGAGTCTCTGGGAACTGTAGCCGTACTCGAACTGGCCCTTGATCTTGTCCGCCTTGACCTTGGCGCCGATCCGGCTGTTGGGCTGCCCTTTCCATTGCAAGCCGTCAGTGTCATTCAGGCCCGTCTTACCGTTGTTGTCGGAAGTATAGTAGGTCGCCATACGGGCGCTGCCGTAAAAGTTCCAGTCGGCTGCCATGGCCGGTACGGTAAAGGCTACCAGCGCGATTGCCGCAATCAATATAGCAAGTTTCTTCATCTAGATTTTCCTCCTCAACAAAAAATTTAGGGTTCATATTTAGCCTATTAATTTCCGTTTGCCCTGCAATTTGCCTGAAATTCGTCACCTCCTTTCCGGGCGAAAATCTACCCGTATCAACTCTTGGGGGCGCTGGCCCCCGCCTAATAGCCTAATTTCTTTCATCTTTTAGAGCTGATACCGATAATATTTATAAATTTTAGATCGCTAAAATCATAAAGTCAAGAAATTTTTATAAAAAACGAGTTTTACGCCTAAACTGAGTCAACAATCATCTGCAAGGCAGATGGCTTGAATTTTCGGCTATCGGCCGAGAAGCCAAAAGCATGCCAGTGCTTTAAACCTTGAACTTGCAACCGGGTGCATCGCATACGGTTTGCAAGACAAGAATCAAGCGCTTCAATTTCTCAGACGATGCGCTGAAATAATTTTTCAAGGCGGGGCAGTTCCCAGACAATCCAGGTGGGACGTCCATGGGGGCAGTGAGAGGGGTTTTCGCATTCATCGAGCTGGGCCAGCAGCTTTTGGATCTGCGGGCCCGCCAGCGCCTGGTTGGCCCGGATGGCGCCGTGGCAGGCCATGACCATGCGGCATTCATCCAATATCTGCTCCAGGCCCGCGCCGCTACCGATCTGAACGATTTTTTCGACGATCTCCATGACCAGGGGCTTGACCTCGCGCCCTGCCAGCAGTGCCGGCACGGTTTTGACCACAAAGCAGTTGCCGCCGAAAGGTTCGATTTCCAGGCCGAGGTTTTCCAGCTCCGGCAGCATTTTTGCCAGCACGTCGGCTTCCCGGTAGCCCAGCTCGATGGTTTCGGGCACCAGCAGGCGCTGGGCCGCCGGAGGCGAACCTGTCGTGCAGGCCTTGAAGCGCTCAAAGAGGATGCGTTCATGGGCGGCATGCTGGTCGATTAATATCAGGCCATTGTCGGACTCGCAGATGATATAACTGTTGTGCAACTGGCCGATGATGCGCAGATCGCCAAAGCGCTTTTTCTCCCAGATGGGGGCCTGGGCAGAACGGGCTGCGGAATCCCCATGGCCCGCCGCCTGTTTTGGTTTCCAACTTTCGCTTTCCGCATTCCCACTTCCACATTCCAATTCCGCCTTCCGAATTCCGAATTCCGAATTCCAGCTTTCCGTCTTCTGCCTTCCCACTTGCGAATTCCAATTTTGTTTTCCGAATTCTTTTTGCACAGCTTCCGAAACGCGATTCGGTACCCTATCGGCACGATTGATGGGCGTTTCGGCCGGGTGCCACTGCGGCCGATCAGCTTCATACAGGGCTTGGGCCACTGTACGTCGCACCGCTTCGTGGACTTCGCGCTGGCGGGCAAAGCGCACCTCGTTTTTGGTGGGATGCACATTGACATCCACCTCGTCAAAGGGCACCTTGATAAAGATCACGGCCACGGGAAAGCGCCCCTTGACCAGACGTTGGGAATAACCCTCGAACAGCGCATGCCCGATGATGCGGTCGCGCACCCGCCGTCCGTTGACGTAAACAAACAGCCCCCGGGAAGTTTTGCGGGCCATCCGGGGCGCGGATATCCAGCCGGAGACGGCAATGCCGTTATTTTCAGATTCAATTCCGAAAAGGCTGCCCTGCAGCTCTACGCCCAGCACCTCCATGACGCGCTGGTCGGCTTCAGGAGCGCTCGCCCAGTTTTTAACGATTTTATCGTTATGGGTCAGGCGGAATCCGATCCGGGGATGGCCCAGGGCGATGCCGGACAGCGTATCGGCGATATGGCCCATTTCCGTACCCGTGGTTTTTAAAAATTTGCGTCGGGCCGGGGTGTTGAAAAAAAGCTGTCTGACCGTCACCATGGTGCCCGGGGGGGCGCCGGCTTCAGACACCTTCCTGATTTTGCCTCCATCAACCAGAATTTCGATGCCCGCATCCGCCGAAGGCTCCCGGGAAACCAACGAAAAGCGGGACACGGCGGCAATGCTCGGCAGGGCTTCGCCGCGAAAGCCCAGGGTACGGATGGAATAAAGGTCGCGATCATTGTAGATTTTGCTCGTGGCATAGCGCTCGATGGCCAGCAGTGCATCGTCATGTCCCATGCCGCAGCCATTGTCGCCCACCCGAATCAGCGACCGGCCGCCGTTTGCCACCTCCACCGTAATGCGGGTGGCTCCGGCATCCAGGGCGTTTTCCACCAGCTCCTTGACTACGGACGCCGGCCGTTCCACGACCTCACCGGCGGCGATTTTGTTGGACAGGATTTCCGGCAGTATTTTAATGCGGGACATGGGGTTGATCTCAAATTTGATTGGCGGACAATTAAAGGCGCAAATGGTTCATGATTTTTCATGCTGGACAAATTTCATCAGATACTCCGCGTCCTTCGGCGACAAATTAAACTTCAAGCACGCCTCTTCCACCAGAGCAGAGGGTTTTTTTTCGTCGGTGCCGTATTTGCGCTCTTCGGAAATCCACTTGACCGCTTTTCTCAGATTTTCACCTTGGGGTTGAACCGTCGCCATAGGCCTTTTCCTTATGATAGTCCGGTGGTTGTCAAAAGTTTCCGTGCTAAATTTGTTCAACACGCCGATTTTCCAAGCTTTGCGCCATGCCCTCTGCGCTATGCGACCCTCGGCTTCTGCTTGTGAAACGCCGTGGCCTGCTCAAAACCATAGGCGACTCGCAA
>JAOZPY010000473.1 GCA_029932495.1 Desulfobacterales bacterium | reverse complement strand
CCTGTACCCTTCTTTTACGTCGACAATTTTGAAAAATCGGCCAACTTACCGAACAGAGCTGCAATCTGTCCCAGCAAAGCCAAGCGGTTGCGGCGAATGTCCCGGTCTTCGGCCATTACCATGACCGCATCAAAAAAGCGGTCAACGGAATTACGCAGGGAAGCAACGGCCACCAGGGCCTCATCAAAAAGCCCTTTGCCCATGGCGGTTAACACCTTTTTCTCTGCTGTTTGACAGGCCTCCAGCAGCTCGGCCTCACTATCATTCTCGAAAAGCCGTGGGTCAACATTCGTGGGCTCACCGTCGACCTGTCGGCTGCCTGATTTTTTAATAATGTTGACCACCCGTTTGAATGCCACGGCCAGGGGCTCAAAGTCCGGACGGTCCTTTAAGGATTCAAGAGCGGCGACCCTTTGCCAGACACCGGGCACATCATCCACCGACACACTGATTACAGCCGCTACCACATCTTTTGAAAACCCATCTTCAACCAGAAGGTGGGAAATGCGGTTTTTCAGAAAATCATAAACCTTTTCAGCCAGTTCCGGGTTAATGGCACCATTTTTTTCATCGAACAGCCGCGCACTGTCCTCAATGCAGCCACGCAAAGAAAATGAAAATCTCCGCTGCTTCATGATCTGAATGATCCCGATCCCCTGACGCCGCAGGGCATAGGGATCAGAGGCCCCGGTGGGTATCAAGCCCGCGTAAAAACAACCGCAAATAGAATCCATCTTGTCGGCAATGGATACAATTGCACCCGTCAGGGTTTCCGGCAACACGGCACCGGAATAGACCGGCCGGTAATGTTCCTCCACGGCAGTGGCCACGGCGGCAGGCTCACCTGCGACCGTGGCATAGATGCGACCCATAATCCCCTGCAATTTTGGAAACTCCCCCACCACCTGACTGACCAAGTCGGACTTGCTCAGCCATGCAGCTCGCACGACCTGATTTTTCAGTTCGGCGGTACGGGTGCCCTGGATCGGACCAACGGCGGTGGCCAGCAGTTCCGCCAACTGCGCCACCCGCTCGGCCTTCTCGAACATGGTTCCCAGGTCAGCTTGAAAAAGCACACCTTTCAGCTTTTGCACCCGCTGATCATTGGACACTTTCAGGTCGCCCCGATAAAAAAAACGCGCGTCCGCCAGGCGGGCCCTCAAAACCCTTTCATGGCCCACCGCCACGACATCCATATCCCTGGCTTTGGTATTGTTAACCGCAATGAAGCATGGCATCAGCTTGCCGTCTCCATCGACAACGGAAAAGTACTTCTGATGTTCCCGCATGGCATTTATCAGCACTTCATCGGGAACTTCCAGAAAAGCCTCGTCGAATTTTCCAGCGACCGCCAGCGGGTACTCCACAAGGTTGGTTACAATGTCCACCAACTCGTCGTCGGCCAGGATGCGGCCGCCCAGTTTTTTTGCCACCCCTGCGATATCGCGTTCAAGCATCTTGCGGCGCTGATCGATGTCCGCCAGCACATGATGATCACCCAAAGCCGGCAGGTAGTCATCGACGCGTGCCAGTTTTATTTTTTCCGGCGACATAAAACTGTGCCCGCGCGTATGCCGGCCGCTTTTGACATTACCAAGCTGAAACCCAATACATGACTTTCCCAGCAGTGCGACAATGCTGTGAATCGGCCGGGCAAATTCCAGATCCAGATCAGCCCAACGCATCTTTTTGGGAAACGGGGTCAACAGCACCACCTGCGGCAAAATTTCCCTCAGCAGCCTGCGGGTGGCCAAACCCTTTTCAACCTTCTCCACGTAAAGGTAAGAACCCCGGGCCGTGTTTTTCACACCCAGCCGTTTGACATCCACCCCGACTTTCTGGGCGAATTTAATGGCGGCCATAGCGGGCTTTCCCGCTTCATCAAAGCCCACGGCGGCCGGAGGACCTATTATTTCATCTTTTACAGGCTGCTGCCTGGCGGCCACATCTTCGACGATCACAGCCAGTCGGCGGGGTGTGCCATATACCCGGGCGCTGCCATGCCCGATACGTGCATCGGCCAACCTGCGCAACAGGTTCGAACGCAAAGCGTCCAAGGCGGGGGCAATATATCCGGCCGGAATTTCTTCAGTTCCGATTTCAAGCAATAGATTTTCCATGATCACCTCAGCACAAGGGTTCAAGGTCCAGGGTTCAAGGTTCAATGTTGAGAAAACGGCAACTCTGAACTTTGCGCCCTATTTCCCGAAAAAAATTTGTTCCAGTTATTTCTTCAACAGTGGAAAGCCCATGGCTTCACGCTGCTTCAGGTATTGTTCAGCACATCCCCGGGCAAGGTTCCGGATGCGGGCAATATAGCCGGTGCGCTCGGTTACACTGATCGCCCCTCTTGCATCCAGGAGGTTGAAAGTATGCGAGCATTTCAAGCAATATTCATAAGCAGGCAGCACCAGGTGGCTGTCAATCTGCTTCAATGACTCGGCCTCGTATTTACTGAACAAATCAAATAAAACAGGCACATCCGCCTTTTCAAAATTGTAAGTCGACTGTTCGACTTCCTGCTGATGATGCACATCGCCGTAACTGACCTCATCATTCCACTTCAGATCGTAAACATTGTCCACCCCCTGAAGATACATGGCAATCCGTTCCAGCCCGTAAGTCAATTCCACGGATATGGGGTGCAACTCAACACTGCCGGCCATCTGGAAGTAGGTAAACTGCGTAATTTCCATACCGTCAAGCCATACCTCCCAGCCCAGACCGGCAGCTCCAAGCGTCGGCGACTCCCAGTCATCTTCAACAAAACGGATGTCGTGGTCCATGGGATCTATCCCCAGGGCCTTCATGCTGTCAAGATACTGTTTCTGAACATCAAAGGGGGAGGGTTTTAAAAGCACCTGGTACTGATAGTAATGCTGCAGCCTGTTCGGGTTGTCGCCGTAACGCCCGTCCGTAGGCCGTCGGGAAGGCTGAACATAGGCAACATTCCAAGGTTCCGGTCCCAGCGCCTTTAGGGTTGTAAAATGATGAAACGTTCCCGCCCCGACCTCCAGGTCATATGGCTGCACCATTACGCAACCCTTGCGGGACCAAAACCTGTGCAGTTCCAGAATCACATCTTGAAAATTCATTGCGCTATCCCTTTTTGCTTATCAATATATTTG
>JAOZPY010000472.1 GCA_029932495.1 Desulfobacterales bacterium | reverse complement strand
GGGATCTTCAGCTGCCGGGATATCTGTCCGGTATCTTTACCCGAAACGGCCAGTTTTTTGACCTCGGCCTTGAGTTGATCATCCGGCAGGCAGTCTTGCGTGCTGACCGCCGCTTGCGCAACGGCATCATCGATCTGGGCGGTGACGCCAACATCCGGTTGTTTTTCGGCGAGCAACTGCAATAGTCCGTCAAGATTGCGCCGTTCATTGGAGATTACCGTCAGGATATTGTCGAATGCCTGGTCGGTTTGCTGTTGAAAACTTTCGGCTAAAAACCGGGCATTGAAGTTGGAAACCTGATCGGCCGCAACACTTTCGGCAGCCATTTTCCTGCTTTTGGTGCGCTTTGTAACAAAAAAGAATAAAATCAACAGGCATAGAAAAATTTGCAGGCCGTCAATGGCCAGCTGCCAATACTGCGGTATTTGAAAAATCATTCTCGCTCCTGACCGATCAGTTTTTCCTTTTTTAATTTTGCCCGCAGCCGCCGGATGGCCTGGGAATGAATTTGAGACACCCTCGATTCGGTAATATTGAGCACTTTGCCGGCCTCTTTCATGGTGAGTTCTTCCAGATAATACAACGAAATCACGAGTCGTTCTTTTTCCGGCAGTTTCTCAATGGCTTGGGCGACAGCCTGTTTAAGCTCTTTGAGCCGGGTTAAGGTTAACGCGTCGTCATCATTGTTAACCAGGTAGTTGAGCATCTTTTCTTTTTCCTCCCGGGAGGAATAGCCCAGTTCTTCAAAACTGATAAAGGAAATGCTGGAAAGCTGCCGGGTACGATGAATTTGATCAAGTTCCACCCCCAGTTCGGCGGCGACCTCTTGATCCTCGACCTGACGGCCCAGTTTCTGTTCCAGTTTCAGGTAAGTGTTTTCCAGCTCCCTTATTTTCCGACGATTCGATCGCGACAGAAAATCCCGTGACCGCAACTCGCTAAGTACCGCCCCCTTGATACGAAAAACCGCGTAAGTCATAAACTTATTGTCCCGCCTGGGATCATAGCGATCCACGGCCTGAATCAGGCCAATGACCCCCACGTTCATTAAATCTTCAATGTCCACGGTGGCGGGCAAATGAACCGCAATTCGCTGAACAATGCGTTTTACATAAGGAAGGTATTCGTTGATCAGCTGGTCCCGATCGACTGTTTTGGTTTTGTCAGTTTTGCTGATGGTTCGTTCTGCCAGTGCCATAAATGTCGGTCTCCTCGACCGTCAAGGTCTCAGGTGAATTATACAAAATTGTTTTGTACCAGATGCTTCCAGAATAAATTGCTGCCGCCCTTGGGAAGGTTGGCCGGCGGCATCGCTGAAATCCTGCGTGCGATATCTTTAAAACATCTGCTGGCTGAGGCTTCCGGGAAAAGCTGGCTGACAATTTTCTGGCTCTTTACTCCCCGGGTAACCCTGTCATCGTGTAAAATGCAGCCCAGGTATTCGATGCTGATATCCAGGAATTTATCTGTTACCAGATGCAACTGTCGAAAAACCTCACGGCCTTCATCCGGCCGGGTGGTCATGTTAACCAGCAGTTTACAGCCCTTTTCGGCGTATTTCATCGACAATACCTTCATCAGCGCATAAGCATCGGTGATCGAGGTGGGCTCAGGTGATACCACCACAACGATTTCCTGGGCAGTGGCGTTAAAATCCATCACGTTGGAAGAAATGCCGGCCGCCGTGTCAATGAACAGAACATCCACTTCGTCAATCAGGAGGTCCAGCTGGGTCAGAACCTGAATTTTCTGCTCCCGCGTCAGCTGCGTCAGTTCCTGAATTCCTGAAGAAGCGGGCAATATCTTCATACCCCCGGGTCCGGTCACCAAAATGTCCTTGATGGACTTTTCACCCGCAATGACGTGGGAAAGATTGTAGCGGGGGGCCAACCCCAATAATACATCCAAATTACCCAGTCCCAGGTCCGCATCGAGGATCAGCACTTTCTGTCCCAGTCGGGTAAAAGCATATCCCAGGTTAGCAACAATACTGGTTTTTCCGACACCGCCTTTACCGCTGGTGATGGCAATCACCCGGGCATTTGATTTGGATTTTTTTTCTGCTTTTCCACCAATCCGGTGCTCACGCCGCCCAAGTCTGCTGCTTAAATGGATCACCTTCCCGGAGGGGTCTTTTGCGCTCATTCAGATCAGTCTCCTCGCCATCGATTTCTTTAACAGTAATTAGTCAATTTCACGTTTTCCCTCCGCTCACCGCCACCACTGTCCGGCCGGTCCGGATTACAGCTCCTGCAGGGTAAAAAATGCCTGCTCTCGGCTTCCTGCGGATCCGAGAATTCAATCATATTGCTCGGTTTGATTCTCCGGGCCCACTTGCAGCTGCTGAGATGGTAAACATCTGAATTTTTATTGGCTACGATCCGATCAAAGGCTGGTGTCTCTTTGTCCAGGACCGGGGACGCTTCAGCGGAGGAATCAAAAACTTGCTGCGAAGCGGGAGACGTGCAGCCGTCGGGGTCCAGCAGTAATTCGGCCAGAACTTCCGCTGATGCGCGTTGCAGATCATCGGGCACCTGCCGTCCCTGGCTCAAATAAGAAAGCGGCAGATCGGTGTGGACCAGGCTGTTTACAATATTGCCGATGCTGCTGGTTTCATCCAGTTTGGTAAAAAGCAGCCACTGGATGGAAAGCTGCTTGAATACCCTGGTGATGCTCAGGATATCTTTTTTTCTGGTTGCGGCACTGATGACCAGATGAGTTTGAATGTCAGCCAGTTTCGCAAAACAGCGTTTCAATTCCTGGATGCGCTCGGAATTTCCGGGGCTGATTCCAGGAGTATCGATCAGGATAATATCCCTGCCTTTTAGCTTTTTAAGGGCCAGTTTCAATTCGGTTCTGTCGACCGCGGTCTCCATAGGAATACCGATAATCCGGGCGTAGGCGCCCAGCTGCTCCAGTGCGCTAATCCCATAGTTGTCCATGGTGATCAGCCCAACCGATCGGTTTTCCCGGATGGCCTGCCAAGCCGCAAGCTTGGCAATGGTGGTGGTTTTGCCAACCCCGCAAGTGCCGACCAGTGCATGAATGCCGCCGATGGGGTCATCGCTTCGCCTGGAAGTGCGCGATACACCAATCTGCTCCAGCGCGGTAATCAAAAAAGATTTCAT
>JAOZPY010000471.1 GCA_029932495.1 Desulfobacterales bacterium | reverse complement strand
TAAATGGTGAAGTTGTCGCATACAGTGGTAAGGAATTTCAATGGACGAACCAGTGCTATTTAAGATTCAAACCCTACCGGGACAGGATACCGCTTTACGGGTGCGGCTTTGGCAGGCAATATCTTGCCATGACCGGGGAGATCGGCGATGGCAGCCTGCCAATGACGACCCCGCCGGAATCTGCAAAAAGCATGGTGGCACCAATTTATGAGGGCATTAAAAAATCCGGACGAAACCCGGAAAATTTTGACATCGCCGGCTGTGCCTGGTTTTCTGTATCTGAAAGCGCAAACGCCGCTGAAGACAGTATTCGAAAAATAATTGCCTATTTTGGGTCATACCTTGAAGAAAAGGCGCTGAATGCCATTGGTTTGTCACTTAAAGATTTTTCAAAAATAAAACAGGAAGTTATGGCTGGCAGATATGCCGCTGCGGAGGCACTTGTTACTGACCAAATGCTCGGCTTGGCCGTTGTTGGAACCCCCCGGCAGGTAATTCCAAAAATTGAAAACCTGATAGCCTCCGGCATTACGCAAATTGTAATTGGCGGTCCTTTGGGACCCGACCCCAGGAAAACAATCGAACTTTTAGGAGATCAGGTTTTACCCTATTTCCGCTAACCCGCACATAAGATGACAATTCTCACATTGCCCTCAGCTAACAAAAAATCTGGCATGCAGCGCTTCAGGCGAAAGCCAGGCATTGCTTGCACCCGATGTGGATGGCAGATAAAAAAACAAATCAGGTTGCACCCTTCTTAAACGATTTGCAGAAGTAATCGGAGAAGCACAGGCGGATAGTTGCTTTTTTCAACCACTAACCGAGGAGAATGTTATGAAAGCAAAAGAATTGGCCTTGACCGCTATCTTTATTGCAATTGGCGCTGCTCTTTATTCCTTCACGCCCCAAATCGGCAATATAACGCCGGATACCGTCATCTGCTTTACATCTTTGGCTATCCTGCTGGTGAAACCGCGATTGCTGGAATCGCTCGGCATTGGTCTGGTCGCCGGGTTGATCGGCATGTTTTTTTCAAAATCCGCCGTTCCCTGGTTAAATATCCCCACCCACATGATCGGTGCCTTTAGCTGTGCCGTGGTCGCACGCTTTATAGAAAGTGATCTGTTATCCTGGAAAATTTCCTGGAAAGCGGCTTTAGGGGTCTGCGCCTATACCCTCATTAGCGGCGCTATATTCATTACCACTTATCTGTATATGGGAATTTTCCCGGCCAAGGTATACTGGACAGTTGTCTGGCCGGCTGTTCTATTGACCACGCTGGTAAACATAGTTATTGTCGTTATTCTTTATATCCCGGCCAAGACTGTTTACTCTAAGAATGCATAGCAAAGCCGCCCATCCATCATGAACGAAATTGTCAGGATTGATAATTTAAGCTTTCGGTACATGCAGGGCCTGGATAATGCCCTGGAAAAGGTGAACCTTGGCTTTGAAAAGGGAGCGGTAATCGGCATCACAGGCCCTGCAGGAGCCGGAAAGAGCACCCTGCTTAGCTGTATCAATGGGGTTATCCCCCATTACATGAACGGTGATTTGCAGGGACACGTGCTTGTCAATAATCAGGAGGTCGCCAATTTAACATTCGGCCAATTGGCACCGATTGTGGGTACTGTCTTTCAGGACGTGGATTTCCAAACGGTTTCCATTACGGTTGAAGAGGAGGTTGCATTCGGCCCCGAAAACATTGCAATAGACCCGGCGGAGATTGAAAACAGAATCATACATGCTCTTGAAAGCACACACATTACGACTTTAAGGAGGCGGGCCATCAGCACCCTGTCCGGAGGGCAGAAGCAGCGGGTTGCCATCGCGGCTGTTCTCAGTACACTGCCGGATTTATTGCTACTGGACGAGCCCACTTCAGAGCTCGATCCGATCGGCACACAGGAAGTTTTTGAGGCAATCTTCGAACTGAACAAAACTTTAGGGATGACAGTCATAATTGTATCCCAGAAAGTTGAAAATCTCATCGATTGTGACCGGATCATTGTCCTGTCAGACGGTAAAGTGGCATTCGACGGTCAACCCAGAAAAGTGTTTATGCGCTCCCAAAGATTGGCAGAAGTCGGCATAGCGATTCCCGAAGTCACGGCATTTATCATTGCACTTCACAAGAAACTGGGACAGCCGATATCCACTGAGCGATTGCCATTGAGCATCGGTGAAGCACAAACTACTCTGGAGAATATTCTCCGCCAATACGGAGTGTTATCATGAATCCCATTGTGGAAGTTAAATCCCTTTACCATACTTACCCTTCAGGTATTGAGGCGATCAGTGGGATTGATATTACAATTAATGCACAGGAATTTGTTGCGATAATCGGGCAAAATGGCTCCGGTAAGACGACTTTTGCCAAGCATCTCAACGGGTTGCTCAAACCCACGGCGGGCAAGGTTTTTATCAAGGGGATGGATACGGCTAAAAAGCGTGTTTCGGAACTGGCCCGGCATGTCGGATATGTTTTTCAAAACCCGGACCACCAGATATGCTGTGATACAGTCGAGACGGAAGTTGCCTTCGGACCCCGCAACCTTCATCTTGAAAAGGAAGACATCGAGCGTCGGGTACAGGGGGCTTTGCAAGCGGTAGATTTGCTTGAATACCGGACGGTCAATCCCAAGCAGCTGAGCAAGGGCCAACGGCAGCGGGTTGCGTTTGCCTCTATTCTGGCAATGGAACCCAGCGTTCTGATCATTGATGAGCCCACCACCGGCCAGGATTACAGAGACGGTATCGCAATGCTTGATCTTGTCAAGCGCCTCAATCAAGAAGGCCATACCGTCTTGTTTATAACCCATGATATGCAGCTGGTTGCCAAATACGCCAAACGGGTCGTCGTCTTTCAGGATTGAAATATTCTGCTAAAGAGAAGTACCCCCGAAGTGTTTGCAGAACCAGAAAAATTGTTGCGGGCTTTTTTATCTCCCCCGGCCATCACCCTTTTAGCGCAACGGTTTCCCTCCGTCTACCGCGATACCATTCTGAATACTGCTGAAATGCTGGAAAAAACGTTAAACCTGATTTCTTCATCGGCGGGGAAAATTAATGCTTGAATATCTATATAAGCACTCCATCATCCACAGACTGCACCCCCTGACGAAACTTGC
>JAOZPY010000470.1 GCA_029932495.1 Desulfobacterales bacterium | reverse complement strand
TGCCCGCCTGGATCATCGCCATGCCGGAGACAATGGCTTCCATGCCGGAGATGCATACCCGATTGATGGTCACGGCGGCCACCGAATCCGGAATGCCGGCCAGCAGGGCACCAATCCGGGCCACGTTAAGGGTGTCCACCGGTTCCATGCAGCACCCGTAGCGGACATCGTCGATGATCGACGGATCGATGCCGGCTCTTTCAATAGCGGCTTTCATGGTGACGCTGGCAATGGTGGCAGCATGACTGTCGCGCAGGCTCCCACCGAATGCGCCAATGGCTGTTCTGCAGGCCGAGACAACAACGACTTCTTTCATCACTTGCTCCTTGTCGGGTTTGGGGATTGTAGATTCGCTTCTAAAATTGCAGCTCGATTGTTTTGCAATAAAGCTGCTTGCCGGTTAAATTTTTGCCATCCTATGGGAATTTATCCGCTTTTGTCAAGAAATTGCAGGCAACCAGCCTTTCTGAATGCAGGTTTTTTGCAGTCCGATTGAATGTGTTTAGGATCTGTTACCCGTAAAAGCCCGGGGAACAAATGTGTTGACAGTCAGGCAGCAAACCGTTATAAACAAAAATAATATCGTAAATTCAAGCTGTTGGGAGAAGTCTTTTATCTGTCTGCGCTACTTGTGGAGGTTGTTAATGGAATTCGAATTTAGCGAAAAGGCCGCTTTCCAGCAATATTTCGGTGCGGCCCATGAAATGGTGCGACGCTCAATCAAAGAATTTGTTAACGGAGAAATAATGCCCCATGTGGACCAGTGGGAGGAGGAAGGGGCGTTTCCCCGTGAACTTTACAAAAAGGCCGCGGAAGTCGGGTTTCTGGGAATTGGTTATCCGGAGGAACTGGGCGGGACACCAGGTGATGTTTTTTTTCAGATCGCCGCCTGGGAAGAGGTCATGCGCTGCGGTTCGGGCGGTGTCGCCGCCGGCCTGGGATCCCTGAACATCGCCCTGCCACCGATTCTCAACCGGGGCACCGATGAGCAAAAACAGCGATTTGTCAAGCCGGTGCTGGCCGGTGACCGGATAGCGGCCCTGGCGATTACCGAACCCGGCGGCGGCTCCGATGTGGCTGGACTGCAGACCACGGCCGTTCGTGACGGCGATTATTATATTGTCAACGGCAGCAAGACTTTTATCACCAGCGGCTGCCGGGCTGACCAGATTACCTGTGCCGTTCGTACCGGCGGGCCGGGTCCCCACGGGATCAGCCTGCTGGTGATCGAATCCAAAACAGCAGGATATTCCGTTTCCGAAAGATTGAAAAAAACCGGCTGGTGGGCCTCGGATACCGCCGAGATATTTTTTGACAATTGCCGGGTACCGGTGGAAAATCTCATTGGCGAGGAAAACCAGGGTTTTTACGGCATCATGGAAAATTTTCAGGTCGAACGGCTGCAATTGGCCGTGATGGCGAACATGACCGCCCAGCTGGCACTTGAAGAATCCATCCAGTATGCCAAACAGCGCGAGGCGTTCGGCAAGGTTCTGACCGGATTTCAGGTCACGCGCCACAAAATCGTGGACATGGCCACCCTGGTGGAGGTCAGCCGGGAGTTCACTTACCGTGTGGCCGCCGGCATTGACGCCGGGCTTAACCGGGTAAAAGAAATTTCCATGGCCAAAAATTTTGCTTGCAGTGTCAGCGATCAGGTAACCTACGATGCGGTGCAGATTTTCGGCGGATACGGCTTTATGCGCGGCACTGTCGTGGAACGGCTGTTTCGGGATAATCGGGTGCTGACTATTGGTGGCGGAACCACCGAGATCATGAAGGAGATCATTTCCAAGCTCATTTTATAGAAATCCCCTTTGGTTTCTCTTTAGAAAAGGGGGATGACTTGTTCCCCCAATTCCCATTCGATATTGAGCATTCACTGTTTGACGTTCATCTGCTCAGCTTACCTTAATGTTGCAACGTTGAGGTTTAGCAAGCCCCTGATATGACCTTGATTCATCTGTTTTGATCGCCAAATCCTAAAGTTCAGTGGCCATGTGCCGATAATACTTTGCAAGGCCCCTGCCTTTTTATCGGGCAGCGGCACCTTTCCCGGAGGGTAAACAACATGGCAAAAAAGGCCCGATTGTTTGAATCCACCCAATGGGATATCCTCAAAATGGGGCTTTCTTTGTGATAGCGGCTATAATACCGGATCACTAGGTATGGTTTGCCATGTTGTTTATGCAACGTTGAGGTTCATGCAGTCAGGATGAATATGTCCGAATCCCAGGTAAAATCCGGCAACACCAGTTTGATGGAAAAAAAGAGCATTCCGGAGCACATCATCGACGGATCGATTGTCATCGATTCCATTGAGGCCTTCCGGAGTATCCTGCAGCAATTTCCCCGGCATCCTGCACTTTTGAAAAAATATGCTGATTTGCTGTTCCGCAGGGATCTGCTGGATCTGGCCGCAAAGTCGTATGGTGAGGCATCCCGGATTTTTATCGAGGCCGGTCAGATGTTGCAGGCCCTGGTTTCCAAAAAACAGCAGTGGCTGATCAAGCCTCCGGATAAGGAGGATATCCGCCTATTTTTAACGAAATTGGCCCAGGGTAAATTTCAGCCGGCTCCCATCAAGGTGTTTCTGGAACGTCTTTCGCCCCGGCAGGTTTTGGCCGTGATGACAGGGTTTGTCCGGGTGCGGCTGCTGGCCGACAAAATCGTAAGAAAGGCCGGCAGCCGGGAAACCGACCTTTATTTTATCGTTTCCGGAACCCTGAAAGACTCCGTTTTTCCATCCCTGGAAACCAAGGAGCGGGTTTACCGCAAGGCCCGCATGGATTTGTCTGAAAACGATTTTTTTGGTGACATCTACCCGTTTAAAACGGATCAGACATCTGTTTCCACCACCGAAACTCTCACCGAAGTCGAGATGGTGAAAATATCCCGGCAAAAATTGATGGCCCTTTGTCAGAAATATCCCGATATCGAGCTAGCGATTATCAATCTGTTTAAAATCCGTCGCGGAGCGATAGAAAAAGAGCCAGCTTCAATGGTCCGCAAGGCCCAGCGCTACCAGTTGCCCATAAAGATGAACCTGGAAATTCCTTCCGGGCAAACCTCTGGGCCTCCCATGGTCATTGATGGTTATTCCAGTGACATCTCCATCGGTGGCATCTGTGTC
>JAOZPY010000469.1 GCA_029932495.1 Desulfobacterales bacterium | reverse complement strand
ACGGCCGGCCGCCAACGCGATGAGCAGCTTGAAAAACTGTTGCGCAGGGTGGGCATGTCGCCACGCAGCGCAGAGCGCTACCCTCACGAATTTTCCGGCGGACAGCGGCAGCGCATCGGCATTGCCCGGGCATTGAGCGTCAACCCTTCTCTGATTATATGCGACGAGCCGGTTTCAGCGCTGGATGTTTCCATCCAGGCCCAGATAATCAACCTGCTGAATGACTTGCAGGACCAGCTGGAATTGAGCTATTTGTTTATCTCCCACGATCTGAATGTGGTGGGGTACCTGTGCTCCGAGGTGGCCGTAATGTATAAGGGGCATATCATGGAATACGCACCTGCCGATACGCTCTTTGACAATCCACGTCATCCCTATACCCACCTGCTGCTCTCGGCGGTGCCGGATATAACCGACAACGGTAAGCCCACCGTCTTGACAGCCCCTGCCAGGGAAATGGACAGCCCGGAGCCTGCAGGCGGATGCTGCTTTTTACCGCGCTGCCCGCTGGCCGATGACCGCTGCGCAGAAACCCAACCGCGCCTTGAAACAGTAGCCCAAAACCACCTGGTGCGCTGCTGGAAAATTGCGCAAGGAGACACCCCGTTTTGAATGACGACAACACAGATTTGAACGTTCCCAAAACGGAATTGGACCACCGTTTTGAACACCTGAAAAAAGAGCTGGCAAAAAACAACGTCGACGCCGCCCTGATATTGCAGCGCACCGACCTGTACTATTTCAGCGGCACGATCCAGCAGGCGTATCTTTTCCTTCCGGTCGACGGCCAACCGCTGCTGATGGTCAATAAAAGCACTCCGCGGGCCATGGCGGAATCGGCCATCGAACGGATCGTGCATCTTGACAGCCCGAAAAATATCCCGGATCTTCTCAAGGAAAATGGCTGCTCCCTGCCCCGCGTGCTGGGCATGGAGCTGGATGTTTTGCCAGCCAATCTGCTGTTTGCCTGCCAGCGCCTTTTCCCCGGCACCCGGATCGTGGACATTTCCCTTGTTATCCGCTTGATCCGCGCGGTAAAATCGTCCTGGGAACTGGCCCTGATGCGCCGGGCGGCCCAGCTGTCGGACCGGGTCGCCGGCTGCGTGCCGGAGCTGCTGCGTGAGGGAATGAGCGAGTTGGAGCTGGCCGGTAAAATCGAAGCTGAAGCCAGACGATTGGGGCACCAGGGAGTCGTCCGCATGCGCCTGTGGGGCAGTGAAATGTTTTACGGGCACTTGCTGTCCGGCCCTTCCGGGGCCGTACCGAGCTATCTGTCTTCTCCCACCGGCGGCAGCGGCGCCAGCCCGGCGGTGGCACAGGGCCCTGGCTTCAGGACCATCCAACGCCATGAACCTGTGCTGGTGGATTACATGTTCGCCCATAACGGATACCTTTCTGACCATGCCCGTATTTTTTCCCTGGGAGCCCTTCCGGATGATCTGGTCGCCGCCCACGGTGCCATGCTCGAGGTCCAGCAGCTGATCAAGGAGCTGGCCCAACCCGGTGTGCGCTCCGGTGAGCTATACAACCAGGCTCTGGAAAAAGCCGGATCCTTTGGATATGAAGACTATTTCATGGGCGTAGGTTCCGAGCGCATCCGCTTCGTGGGGCACGGCATCGGACTGGAAGTGGATGAATTTCCCTTTCTGGCCGCTGGCCAGGAACTTGAGTTACAGCCGGGCATGACTGTTGCTGTAGAGCCCAAGCTGATTTTTCCGGACAAAGGAGTGGTGGGCATCGAAAACACCCATGTGGTCACAAAACACGGCCTGGAGCAGCTGGGAAAATTCCCGGAAGAAATCATCGTCATTTAGGACCTCAATTGAAACTCAATGAATCCGTGCCTGCCTGTCGGGTGCATTGCCCTTTTTTCCATGTTGACATCCTGTCGCTTATCACATAAAAAATAGTTTTTAAATCTGGCGTTCCGTCCATTCGCTTTAACAAACAACCAGAAAAGGGAGGGAAACAATGGTTAAAAAGTTGGGCTGGATTTTAATTGTGGCCATGGCGTTTGGTTTATCAACCACTGCTCTGGCCGGTGATCAAGTTTATATCAATGGCATTGACGCCAATTTCCCGCCTTTTGCCTACGTGGATAAAAACGGGCATCCGGCGGGCTTTGATGTAGATGCCGTCAATTGGATTGCTGAAAAACTGGGATTTATCGTCAAGCACCAGCCCATGGAGTGGAGTGGCATCGTGGCAAGTCTCCAGGCCAAAAAAATTGATTTCATCGCCTCCGGGCTGAGCATCACACCGGAACGTGCCGCCAAGATCAATTACACCATCCCTTATTGGACGATTAAGCAGGTACTGGTGGTCAAAAAGAATGCCACCTTCACCGTGGATTACATTATGACGGGAAAACAACTGGTGGGGGTCCAGAGCGGCACTTCCGAGGCCAAATGGCTTAAAGAAAGAATCGGCAAAAATGGCATCAACCTGGAATTGCGGATGTACGATTCCGCACCCATGGCCATCGAGGATGTGCTCAACGGACGCATTGCCGCAGCCGCCATGGACGACGCCCCGGCAGCCGACGCGGTTGGCAAAAAACCGGTTAAAATCCTGGGAACTTTCGGTATGCCGTCCGAGCAGTTCGGCTACGGAGTGAACAAGGACAACAAGCAGCTTCTGGCGCTTCTGAACAAGGGATTGAAAATGCTCATGGCGGATCCGTACTGGAACGAGCTGATTGCAAAGTACAAACCGGGAGCAAATTAAACGAACCGGCGTCATCCCAGTTGACGATCTGGCTTTGATAAACCCGAAGGCCTGCTTTGCACCGGCCTTCGGGTTTTGTGCATCGGTTGTCACCCTTGCGATCCTGAAAACTTGCCCGGCTTCAAAGACCAACCACTCCGAAAAGCGGGTGGCCTTAACCCTGTGCGCTCTCCGGAGGCGGGTAAACCTCTGAAGGCTTTTTACGCCTCATCGCTGGCAAAGGCAAAAGTACGTCCGCGCTTTATGCGTTGGGCTTTAAACTAGGCACGAAGCACCCGGGTTGTAAGGCAAAAGTTATGATAGAAGGACTGGTCGCCATAAAAAACGCACTGCCGTATATGCTGCAAGGCTGTGGCGTCACCATCGCCATTGTATGCGGAGCCATGTCCATCGGGCTTACCGCCGGTGTCCCCATGGCAGTCGCCCAGG
>JAOZPY010000468.1 GCA_029932495.1 Desulfobacterales bacterium | reverse complement strand
CGCCCTCAAACAGTTTGGATTTTTTAACGCCGGATGCGTGCAATCCTTTTTTCCCAAAATGCACAAGGTCGCTGATAAAAACATCCCACCGGCGCTTGGTATGGATTAATTACCAGAACTTTGAGAATGTTCCGGTTCGAAAAAATCGATGTGAATTGGCCGGGGCATGGTGTTTTCTGCAAACCGGTATGATACTCAGCAACTCCTTGCCCTTCGCAGTGTCCCCTGTTTGGGATGAATGCCACGGGCCTGATTGAATTTAGCAGAGGATAGGGCCTCGTCCCAAACAGGGGACACGCTGCTGCGGCATGGTTTCATACCGGTTGGAAGAAAATATCATGCGCCGGTCAATTCACACCTTTCTGGTCACCGTCGCTGGCGCCCCAAATGGACGCCTTAAGCGCAATCAAAATGCGTATTACGCGGGCCAATCGCAACTGATTGAAGTATCCTATCGCATTTTGTTTGCAAGCAGCGGATCAGTTTTGCCTTTGGGTCAGGTTTAAAAACACGTGTTCCAGGTCAGCGTCGGTTACCCCGGCCGCACGCTGCAGGTCCGCTGTGGTCCCGCTGGCAATCAGCCGACCGCGGTTGATGATGCCGATACGGTCACAGATGTCTTCGGCCACCGCCAGGGTATGGGTGGACATGAAGACGGCGGCCCCTGCGTGGGCCAGGCGTTGAAAGAGGTCTTTGACCATCATGATGGCCACCGGATCGAGTCCCACCATGGGTTCATCCACGATAATGACCGCCGGTTCATGCAGCAGGGCGGCGGCCATGATCACCCGCTGCCGCATGCCATGGGAATAAGACTCGATCATTTCGTCGGCCCAATCTGCCAGGGAAAACATTTCCAGTTGCTGCTGCGCCCGGGTATTGAAAATTTTATCCGGCACCCCGTAAAGATCAGCGGTAAAGCGCAAAAATTCCATGCCGGTCAGTTTTTCATAAAGGTAGGGGCGGTCCGGAATAAATCCGATCTTGCGCTTGGCCGCTTCCGGGTGATGCAGCAGATCGATGCCACAAATTTTGATGCGGCCCCAGGTGGGCGCCAGCACCCCCGCGATCATTTTGATGGTGGTGGTCTTGCCGGCGCCATTGGGACCGATAAATCCGAAAACTTCCCCCGCGTTGACAGTCAGATCCAGGCTGTCCACCGCCCGAAAGTTGCCGAATTTTTTGGCAAGTCCCGAAATTTCAATCATTTTTTATAATCCGGCACCCGAGGCCTTTCAGATTGGGCGTGCCGAACTGCCGGCCGAGTATCCGGGTGGATGTCAGCATATTGAAATTCGACCGCTCCCATCCATACAGACCCTGGATGTCTTCTTCTGGAAACCACCAGCCGTAAGCCGCATAAATTACCTTTGGCTGGATCCGGTTCGTTAGATGGGCCTGCTGGACAATCCGGCCGTAGCGCGTTTCGATGATGACGGTATCATCCTGGCAGATGCCGTGTTGCGCGGCTGTTTGTGGGTGGATTAACGCCAGCGGATGCGGCTGTTTTTTTCTCAATTTTTTCAACCACCGGTAGGATGAATGCAAATAGTAAGGGCTTTTGGCACTGGTCAGCACCAGCGGCCAGGCCGGATCTTCCGGCTCCGGATAGGACGTAAATTCCGGCAGTGCCGGGGCCTTGAGTTTGGCCGCCCGACTCAGGCAAAGTTCAACTTTTCCGGTGGGCGTTTTAAATCCGGCGTTGAGATATTTTTTAAAATGGGGCTCGCCTTTGAGCAGCCCCTGGCGGGCGAACTGGCTGAAATCAATTCCGGCCGGCGCCAGCACGTCATCCAGCAGGCTTTCATAATCCTCGGGCCAGTCCGAGGCGCTAATCAGTGTTTTTCCCAGTTCGTTTAAGATTTTGATGTCCGGCCAGCATTCCGAAGGCGGCTCCACCACCCGGGGACGTGCGAGGATGAAGCCGTGACCCAGCCCGTAATGGCCGATATCGTTAAACTCGAACTGGGTGGCCGCCGGCAGCACCACGTCGGCCAGAGCAGCGGTGGGGGTCATGAAAATTTCCGAGACAGCCAGAAAATCAAGCTTCATCAATGCCTCGAAGGTCTGCCGGCTGTCGGCATAGGCCAGCATCGGGTTGGCACACTGGATATAGGCGGCGGCCACGGGGTAGGGGACGGACTGCAAAATGGCCTTGCGGAAATAAGCCGGCGGCACGGTCATCAGCCTGGGGATCGTTTCGTGGTGGGCATGCAGCATCTCGGTACGCTTGGCCGGCATGACATCGGCCCGGACGAATTTTCCCAGGCCCAGGATTTTCGGTTCACTGGCATGGATATTGCCGCCGGCGACATCCAGGTTGCCGCACACCGCCATCAGGCAGATCAGGGCCCTGGCGGTGTCAAATGAATGGGCGGTTTGTTCAACGGGGTTTCCCCAGGCAATGGCGGCCGGTTGTGCCCGGGCATAGGCCCGGGCCGCCGCGCGGATCCGATCGGCGGCCACCCATGTGGTTGCCGCCATTTTTTCCGGCGTAAAGGCCTTTACGTGATTGGCAAGTTCATCAAACCCGTGCGTCCAGTTTTCGACAAAATTGTGGTCATACAGTTTTTCGGCAATGATGACATTTAAAAACGCCAGTGCCAGGGCGCAGTCGGCGCCGGGTCGGATTTGCAGCCAGTGTGCAGCTCCGGCGGCCAGTTCCGTGCGCATGGGATCGACCACCACCAGCTCGGTTCCCTGTTTGACCTGTTCCAGCAGCAGGTTGCCGACCAGACCCTCTTCATTGGTGGCGGTGGGATTACTGCCCCACAGCATGACCAGTTGGCTGGGGTGGTGAAAATCGGCTACCGGGTAAAATCCGCAGGTGTGCAGGCCGCTGATTTCCCGGGGTGCATGACACACATCCTGGATGACGGCCACATTGGGGGAACCAAAAAGATTGGCCAGGCGGATGAGCACAAAATGCTCCAGCCCCTTGGGCATGCCCTGGCAGAAAACCACGCTCCGGGCTCCCAGCCGATCTTTGATCGTTTGCAGATTTTCGCTGATCAATCCGATGGCCTCCGGCCAGGAGATCTGCTGCCATTTTCCATCGCCCCGGGCTCCCTTGCGTTTGAGGGGGTGCCGCAGGCGTGCGGGATGGGTCAGACGATCCGGAGAAGCCAGGGCTTTCGGGCAGATATAGCCCTTGTT
>JAOZPY010000467.1 GCA_029932495.1 Desulfobacterales bacterium | reverse complement strand
CGCGGCTCTGTTTATTCAGTGCATTCGAGCTGCTTTTCGGGGGACGTTTTTTCTGTCGTGAAGAAGATTTTTCTTGTTTTTCAGGCTGCGGACCGAAACCAAAAAAAGCGCCCGGGATGTGGGGCGTCTTTGTTTTCGCCGGAGCTTTGGCCGTTGTGCGCTGTTTGTTTTCCCGCGGCCGGCTGCCCGACCGCGTGGGCTTTCTGGAACGCGCCCTTCTTGGCGGTGCCGGTTTGGAACGATCTTGCACGTACCAATCCTCTTCAGGCCAGACCACCGGAATTTTATATCCCAGCATCTGCTCCAACGGCTCCAGGTGGAAAACATAGCGTTCACAGGCCAATGAAATTGCCCGCCCGGTTTTTCCCGCCCGGGCCGTGCGGCCGATACGATGCACGTAATTTTCAGAATCCTGGGGCAGGTCATAGTTAATGACATGGCTGATATCTTCCACGTGAATACCGCGGGAGGCGACATCGGTAGCCACCAGGATTTTAATGCGCCCCTTTTTAAACTGCTCCATCAGCCGGAACCGCTTACGCTGGGGAAGGTCTCCGGTAATACCCTCGGCCGGCAATCCGTTTTCCTTCAACCGTCGGGTGAGCTGTTCCACCCCCACCCGGGTATTGACAAAAATAAGCACCCGCTCCCATTCTTCCCGTTTTAGAAGGCCCAGCAACAGGGACATTTTTTTATCGCTGCCCACATGAAACAGGCTCTGCTCAATGCCTTCCACCGTTACGGTCTCCGGAGTGACAGCAATAAACTCGGGCAGGTTCATGTACTGGTAGGTCAACTCCATGACCCGGTAAGACAGGGTGGCCGAAAACAACATGGATTGTCTTTTTTCATAGGACGGCAGGTTACGAAGAATGTACTGCATATCCTTGGCAAACCCAAGATCCAGCAGGCGATCGGCTTCATCGATCACCACCACCTTGATGGCATCGGTTTTAAATATCTTCTGCTTGTAGTAGTCGATAATGCGCCCGGGAGTGCAAATCACAATATCAACGCCCCGGCGCAACACATCGGCCTGCTTCTGATAATCGACACCGCCGACCACCTGGGCCACCACCAGATCGGTATGGCGGCAAAGCAGGCCGGCTTCCTCATAAATCTGTCGTGCCAATTCCCGGGTCGGTGTCACAATCAGCGCTTCGGGCAGGCCGCTTTTTTTTTGAGGCGCCGGCAGCAGCCGGGCCAGCACGGTGACCAGAAAGGCAGCAGTTTTCCCGGTGCCGGTCTGGGCCTGACCGGCGACGTCACGGCCGGTCAGTGATACCGGCAGGGTTCGGGCCTGGATCGGGGTGCAGTAAGTAAAACCGGCATCATTTAATCCGGCCAGGACCTCGGTCGGCAAATCAAATTCATCAAATCGGGTGGATGTCAGAAACTCGGGTTCCGCCGCACGCTGGTCCGGCGGCGGTGATTTGGATTCTTCGGGCATATAAAATTACCTTTGTTAGATGATATGAAATCGGCCAGCATTTTATCCGCCGGCACGGGGTAGATTCATCACGACAAATAAATGCTTTGATTTTATGATGGTCTGATTATACTCCAGTTTCTGATTTTTGCAAGTCGACATTGACCCGTCCGCCGCCTTATCTTGACAATCCCCGCTGACTGGCCCATATTGGTATCGCAGTCATCCCGGCTGCGCTTTTTATTTTAATTGGAATTCATGTCCCAATTTTGCACGCGGCGCCGGCTTTCCGGTGCTAAACCCAGGGTACAAAATCTGGTGATTCAGATGAAAGAATTCTTTGATGTCAAAACCATTGAACAGGCCCTCGAATATACGGCCCACTTTGTCCGCATGGGGACTGAACACATCCCCCTGACCGAGTCCGCAGGACGGATCCTGGCCGAAGATATCCGCTCCGATACGGACCTGCCGGAGTTTGCCCGCTCGATAATGGACGGATACGCGGTAAACGGCGCTTCCACATTCGGTGCCAGCGAGGGCAATCCGGCCTATCTGGAGATTATCGGAACCGTCGCCATGGGACAGTTGCCTGATTTTTCCGTGGGCCCGGGCCAGGCCGTACGAATATCCACCGGTGGCCTGCTCCCCCGGGGGGCCGACAGCGTTGTGATGATTGAGCATACAACGGCCATCGATGACAACACCATCGAAGTCTATCGCAGTGTTGCGCCGGGTCAGAACATGGTGGCCGCCGGTGAAGACCTTAAAAAAGGCGAACAACTGCTGGCCGACGGCTGCAAAATCAGGCCCCAGGAAAGCGGCCTGCTGGCTGCCCTGGGCAAAACCCGTGTCAAGGTCTACAAGGTGCCGCGCATCGGCATCATCTCCACGGGAGACGAAATCGTGGCGGTGGATGCATGTCCGGGACCGGGTCAGATCCGCGATATCAATACATACACGTTGGCCGGCCTGGTAAGGCAGACCGGTGCCGCAGCGATCCCTTTGGGCATTGTGAAAGACGATTACGAATCACTGCGAGCCAAATGTGCCGAAGCCCTTGAGCAATATGACATGGTCATCGTCTCCGGGGGCAGTTCGGTGGGCGCCCGGGATTATACGATAGATATCATCGGCGCGCTGCAGGATGCACAAATCCTGTTTCACGGAATTTCGATCAGCCCCGGCAAACCGACCATTCTGGCCCGGGTCGGCCAAAAGGCCTTTTGGGGCCTGCCGGGCCATGTGGTTTCAGCCATGATTGTCTTTTCGCAGATTGTAACCCCTTTCATTGAATATATCAGTGGGTCCGCCGGGCGGGACAACGACCTTTTTCAACTGACCGCCCGTTTGGGCCGCAACGTGGCCTCGGCCCAGGGCCGCGTCGATTTTGTCCGGGTGCACCTGGAGCGCCGAGGCGACACCCTGTGGGCCGAACCCGTGCTGGGAAAATCCGGCTTGATCAGCACCATGGTCAAAGCCGACGGTTTGATTGCCATCGGAATGAATACGGAAGGGCTGGAAAAGGGGGCCGCGGTACAGGTAATTCCACTGTAGTCACGAACCCCAATGTTGCATGAACAACATGGCAGATAAATACGCGCTTATCGCTTATTAAGTTGCGTTATGCGTCGCGCAGCTGAGACATTTTTATCGCTCGGGTGTGCATTTTGGGCGGGGGATGGTGTTTTCTGGAAACCGGTATGATATTCAACAACTCCTTATTTTCG
>JAOZPY010000466.1:1517-3159 GCA_029932495.1 Desulfobacterales bacterium | reverse complement strand
ATCGGTATGCCGGCGGCCTTGAGCATGATCGGCCAGTAAATGCCGTGGGGTTTGAGAATGTCCTTGGCGACCACGTGCTGGGCCACCGGCCAGTAAGTCCGGAAAAGCTCGCCGTCGGGGTATCCCAGGGCGGAAACATAGTTTAGCAGCGCGTCGAACCACACATAGGTGACATAGTCGTTGTCAAAGGGCAGGGTAATCCCCCATTTGAGACGGCTTTTGGGCCGTGAAATGCACAGGTCTTCCAGGGGTTCCTTTAAAAAGGCCAGCACCTCGTTTTTATAGCGTTCCGGCCGGATAAAGTCCGGATTGCTCTGGATGTGATCGATCAGCCAGTCCTGGTAGCGGCTCATTTTAAAAAAATAATTGGCTTCCCGGATGGTTTCCGGTTCAATTTCGTGATCCGGGCATTTGCCGTCGATCAGCTCCCGTTCGGCGTAAAAGCGTTCGCAGCCGAAGCAGTACAACCCTTCGTATTCGGCAAAATAGATGTCGCCGGCGTCATAGATATCCTGCAGCACACGTTCCACCACCCCCATGTGGGCGGGATCGGTGGTGCGGATAAAGGCCGAATTGCCTATCCCCAGTTCGGGCCACAGGTCCTGGAAAAGACGGCTGATATTGTCCACATAAACCCGGGGGCTCAAATTTTCTTTTTTAGCGGCGCGTACGACCTTGTCGCCGTGCTCATCGGTGCCGGTTAAAAAAAAGACCTTTTCCCCGCGCATGCTGTGGTAACGGCTGGCCACATCAGCAACGATGGTGGTATAGGCATGGCCCAGATGCGGGCGGGCATTGACATAATAAATGGGTGTTGTGATGTAAAAAGGCGCGGACATTTTCTCTTTATTCCTTTATGATCTGGTCAGCGGTGGTGTCGATTTCCATTCCGGTCTCCAGGCGAACGGTGACACGGTTGCAGATGGCATTGTGTCGGATCACTTTGCCCCGGCCGCTGACAGTGTTTACGCGTTTTCCGATTTTGGGCATATTTTTTTTCAGTTCCTGGTAGGTCTGGTACTCAAAGGTCAGGCAGCACATCAGCCGTCCGCACTGCCCGGATATTTTAGTGGGGTTCAACGACAGGCTTTGCTCCTTGGCCATGCGGATGGACACCGGCTCGAATTTTTCCAGAAAAGACGAACAGCAAAGCTCCCTGCCGCAGCGGCCCATACCGCCGCACATTTTGGCCTGGTTGCGGATGCCGACCTGCCGCATTTCAATGCGCACCCCCAGATGCTTGACCAGCGTTTTCACCAGCCGGCGGAAATCCACCCGTCCATCGGAGGTGAAAAAGAAGGTGTACTTGTTGCCGTCGAATGATTTTTCCACTGAAAAAAGATTCATTTTCAGCCCAAGGTCAGCGATGCATTTCAGGCAGTACTCATGGGCATTTTTTTCATCGGCCAGGTTTTTGTCCCGCTGGGCGAAATCTTTTTCATTGGCCAAACGATGAACCTTTTTCAATGGCTTGGCGGATGTTTTGGGCTCCCATTGCTGCGGGGCAACCACGACACTGCCAAAACCCAGTCCCTGCTCGGTTTCCACAATAACATGATCACCAACTTTGAGCACAAAAGCGCCGCTGTCAAAATCGTACACCTTGCCGCCGGCCTTGAATTTGATACCCACTTTTTTCATA
>JAOZPY010000466.1:0-1417 GCA_029932495.1 Desulfobacterales bacterium | reverse complement strand
CGCACATTGGTGCCGGCCTTGATCGTGCTGCCGGCCGCTTGAACGATATCAATTTTTGCCAGCAGTGAGGCCAGACTGTTTTTTTGCGCTTCGCTTTTTACGGTTTGAACCAGGTCCTGGTTGCGTATTTTCCCTGCGTGAACTTTTTCAACCGCAAGATCGCGCAGCCAGGTAGTCATGATCTCCAAGGCCTCGGGCAGGTCGTTTTTATTTTTAGCCAGCTGTTCGCTGAAAGCCAGCAGACGGTTGAGCGTGCCTTCCGGTAATGCCTGCAGTTCGCGAATCAGCCAGTTTCGCCGTTTGATCCAGTGGGTCCGGTGCATGGCCAGCGCCCGCGAAATACTTCCACCAGCCATGGCGGCAATCACGCCGGCTTCGAAATGTTCCAGACCGTGTCTGGTTGTCAGCAACGACTCCAGGCTTTTTCTGGGAATCGGGTTGAACCGGATATGCTGGCAGCGTGAAACAATGGTGGGCAGCAGATCGGACGTTTGAGAGGCCAGAAGTATCAGACTGGTGCCCGCCGGCGGTTCCTCCAGCATTTTTAGCAGGGCATTGCCGGCGGCCGGGTTCATGGCCGGGGCATCGGATATGATCACTACCCGGGTTCTTGCCTCGTAAGGTTTCATGGCAAGCGTTTGACACAGGCGGCGAATCTGATCAATTTTAATGGACACACCGGACGGTTTGACATGGATGATATCCGGATGGTTGCCCGATTCGATTTTTTTACATGATTTGCACCTGCCGCAGGCATTTACCGGCAATGGCGGCGACACAGCACCAAAACGATTTCCCGCCAGGGTGTTGCTCTTTTCAGGTTCCTGCCTGCCGCGGCCTGCCTCGCAATTGCATGCCATGGCGAAGGCCACCGCCGCACTTTTCCTGCCCACACCTTCGATGCCGGTAAACAGCATGGCATGGGGAATTGTTCCATTTTTAAGGAGGGAGGTAAGAATGCGTACGGGGCGATCCTGTTCTGTTATCGACTCGAAGCCAGGCACCTGTCACATCGCTCCGCAAGTCCAGTGTTTCAATCTTCCCTTTGCGGAGTCAAAAATGGTCACCGGCGCAATCTGAAAGATTCTTGACTTCAGGAGGATTGAAATCATTGGAAATTTCAATAATCTACCCGATCTTTCAGATCTTTTCCAGATTTAAAAAAAGGCAGTTTTTTCGGTTTGATGGTAACTTTTTCACCGGTTTTGGGGTTTCTGCCCGTGTAGCTTTTGTAATTTTTTACGTAGAAGCTGCACAGCCCCCGAATCTCCACTCGTTCGCCACGGGCCATGGCATCCGCCATGTTGTCAAAAAATATTTGTACCACTTTTGCCGCTTCCGCTTTGGAGATATTCGCTTCAGTTTTCAGAGCGGAGATAAGCTCCAGTTTATTCATACAACCTCCTTCCAAATCTGC
>JAOZPY010000465.1 GCA_029932495.1 Desulfobacterales bacterium | reverse complement strand
GGGTCCTGAAGGATAACAAGGATAAAATTGCGGCCATCATTATGGAGCCGATGCTGGGTGCCGGTGGCGGAATACCCCCGCAAGAAGGCTATCTGCAGGGTATGCGTGAATTAGCGGATCGGTATGGGGTGCTGCTGATATTTGACGAGGTGATTTCGTTTCGCGTGCACGAGGGAGGATTGCAGGCCATGGCCGATGTCAAGCCCGATCTGACCGCACTGGGCAAGATCATCGGCGGCGGTTTCCCCATCGGCGCTTTCGGCGGACGCAAGGATATCATGGAGATGTTTAACCCCAACAAACCGGATTCTATCACCCACTCCGGAACTTTCAGCGGCAATGCGGTGACCATGGCCGCCGGAATCGCCAACCTGGAAATATACCCCCAGAAAGAAGTGGACCGTATCAACGCTCTGGGTGAACGCCTGGTGGACGGCTTCAACCAGGCATTAGAGAATGTGGGCATCCCGGGAGGGATGCGGGGAATCGGATCTTTGGCAGCCATCGCCTTTACGAATAAACCGCTGCATGACTCAAAGGACGTGATTTTGAGTATGATTCCGTCTGTTGAACTCATGCAATATTTACATCTGGAGATGCTGAATCGCGGCCTGTTCTTCCTTCACCGCGGAATGTTTACGGTTTCCACACCCATGACGGAAAATGAAATCGACAAATGCATTAAAATCTTTGGGGAATCGCTGGAACTGCTCAAACCGCTGGCAGATGAAATTCAAAATCAATAATTGGAGTCAACGGCCACCTGCAAAAGCATGCCAGTGCTTTAAACGTTGAACTTGTAACCGGGTGCCTATCACCCGGTTTGTAAAACAAGAATAAAAAAACAAGGGGGCGGCATGAAAGAAAAACTCATCATCACCGCGGCATTGACCGGCGGTGCAACAACAAAAAACAACAACCCCAACACACCTTACACTCCTGAAGAGTTTGCCGAAGAAAGCTACAAATGCCTCCAGGAAGGGGTCAGCATCGTACACATCCATGCCAAAAATCCGGCCGACGGCATGGCCACCATGGATGTGCAGACCCACCGGGATATCATCGGCGCCGTGCGGGACCGCTGCCCGGAGCTGATCATCAACATCAGCACCGGGGCCATGCAGACCCCACCGGAAGATAGAATTGCACCGACTGTCGATCTGAAACCGGAGCTGGCCAGCTACAACACCAACAGCATGAATTTTGCGGTGGCCAACCACAAGACCGGAGAAATCTGGATAGAATTCATTTATGAAAACACCTTTGCCATGATGGAAGATTTTGCCCGCAAAATGAAAGCGGTGGGGACCAAACCGGAATGTGAAATTTTTGATCCGGGCGGACTGTACAACTGCATATTGCTGAGCCGCAAAAAAGATCTGTTCGAACTGCCCATGCACTTTCAGTTCGTCTACGGGGTGGCCGGCGGCATGCAGTTTGATCCGCTGCTGCACATGGGCTTAGTCGGGCAGCTTCCCGAGAATGCGACCTACAGTGTGTGCGGGGTAGGTCCTCATCAGCACAGGGCGGCCCTGATCAGCGCCATTTCCGGGGGGCATATCCGAATCGGCCTGGAAGACAATGTAAAAATGCCGGGCGGGGATCTGGCCAAGGGCAGCTGGGAACAGGCGAGGTGGGTGAAGGAAATCGCCAAGATTGCGGGGCGGCCCATTGCCACACCGGATGAAACCCGACAGATTTTGCGACTCAATAAAAAGAAAGTTCATTGACGGAAACAACTATCGAAAAACAATCAACCTCGCAACGAAAGGAGGTCAAGGCATTGTCCGGGTTCTAATGCCCGGAAAATTTCAGGTGAATCTACATCAATCAAGTAAAGGAGGCAGCATTATGAAAAATTTAACAAAGGTTTTTACAATTTTATTGGCACTCTTTCTGGCCATGGGATTTTGCCTGACATCTGCCGACCAGGCCCAGGCGAAAGCGAAAAATGTAAAGTTTGTAGTGGTCGGTGGAACTGAGGGCGGTCCGGAAGTTGCCGCCGAAATTATGGCCATAAATATGTACCTGGGCGCCCTGGATTACAGGATGAGAACGTTTCATGTCTTGAAAGGCAAATATAAGCTAAAATTTATCAACACATTATTTTCCAGTGCGAATGAATGCCTCACCGGTGTGGCTTCCGGCGCAGCCGAGATGACATTCAGCGGCCCCCATTACCTGGAGCAGCTGGATCCGGCCTGGAAACTGGGGGAAGCCCCCGGCGTATTCGAGAGCTGGGAGCATTTCATGAAAACCATGAACACCCCGGCCTGGAAGGCCCTGCACGAAAAAACGGCCAGAGAAAAAGGAATTACGATTGTCAAATGGATGGCCAACATCGGCAATTTCTACCTGTATACAAAAAAAGGACCTGTGAAAACCATGGCGGATCTCAAAGGCCAGAAAATCCGGTTCCCGGGCGGTGAGGGGTTTGCCAAGGCTTTAAGGGCCATGGGTACGACATCCATTTCGCTTCCCTACACGGAGGTTGTTTCCGCACTGCAGACCAATATGATCGATGGTCTTCTCACCGACATGTTCGGCGCCTTTTATTATTTTGAACTACCGCGGTATACCAAATACTGTATCCTGCAAACCTGGGCCATCCAGCCCATCTGTTTCGTTGTCAATACCAAGTGGTGGGAATCCTTGCCGCCCAAAGAACGCCAGGCCATGCAGGATGTCTTTGACCGAATCGATTTATCGATGTTTTTTAACAATGCCCAGGCCGGCATCACCCAGGGATGGGCGGCCAATCCCAAAACCGAGCTCATCAAGCTCAGCGATACCGAATCTGCAAAGTGGAAAAAAGCCATGCGACAGGGCGCGGCAGATGTCTTATCCGGAATAGATCCAAAACTAATCGAGGCGATTGAAGCATCAAGGTAGATTTAGTTGCGGACTTCTGATCACGAAGCGTTTTTCAAAAACAAACGGATATGGCCACGGCATCTTTGATCAGGTGCCGTGGCTGTGTAGATTATGGCAAGTTTTCAGTTGTTTTCATACAAGGATAAATGCTTATGGAGGCAAGCGAAAAATTAACGGCATTTACAAGGATCAAAAAAACCTTTGAAAATTTTTGCGGGCTTCTTCTATTTTTGGCCGTCACCATCAGTATGGCTGAAATTGTGACCCGGGTATTTTTCAAGGTATC
>JAOZPY010000464.1 GCA_029932495.1 Desulfobacterales bacterium | reverse complement strand
CGCTTTCCGTGGGGCAAAAAGACCAACGCTTTTCTGGATGTCGTCCTTCACATCCCGGTGGTCATTCCCGATATCATCCTGGCGGCGGCCCTGGTTGTGGCCTTTGGCCTGCTGCGCTTTGTTTCTTCTATTTTCGAACCCGGATTGTTCAACATGATCATAGCACACATTACCTTTCAGATTGCATTTGTGGCCTTGGTGGTGCGCAGCCGGTTGGTCACCATCGGCCGTGATGTTGAAGAAGCAGCGCGGGACCTGTTTGCCAGCACACCATATCTGTTGAGGCACGTGACACTTCCACTTTTGCTTCCGGGAATCGTGGCCGGTGCCATGCTGGCGTTTACCCTTTCACTGGATGATTTTGTGATTAGTTTTTTTACCGCCGGACCGGAATCGGTTACACTACCCTTGTACATTTACGCTGAAGTCCGGCGGGGAGTTTCCCCTCAGATCCATGCGCTGTCCACCATGGTGGTGTTGATAACCGTCATTTTGATAGTTGGCATGGAACGATTTACGCGCAAATAACCAAAAGCAAGGAGAAGATTATGAAAAAAGTCATTTTACTGTTAGTAGCGCTGACAATTGTAATCGGAGCCCCTGCCTGGGCGGGAAAAAACGAACTGAAGATATACATCTGGTCCGAGTACATGGATGAAGCCAAGATGTCCGCTGATTTTGAAAAGAAGTTCGGGATCAAGGTGCGAATTGATCATTTTGAAAATGTGGAAGAATTGATGGCCAAACTGCAGTCCGGAGGAAGCAGCCAGTATGACATTGTGTGCCTGGGGGATTATGTTTTCCCCGCCGCATTGCAGTTAAAACTGGTGCAGCCATTGGATCATTCCAGAATTCCGAATTTAAAAAATCTGATGCCAAGATTTTTCAATGACTATTATGACCCAGGGTGCAAATACCATGTACCCTGGCAGTGGGGGTTTACGGGGCTGTTGTACCGTAAAGACAGAATCAAAGAACAAGATGCCCAATCATGGTCCCTTCTGTTTGATCCCCACAAGAAACCGGGGCCTTTTTACCTTCTTGACTCTGCTCAGGAGATGCTAAGCCTTACCCTGAACTATCTGGGCTTTGACCCCAACAGCACCAATCCCCAAGATTTGAGATCGGCCATTGATTTGCTTGTGAAGACCAAAAAACGCAAAAACTGTCTCGGTTTTAAAGGCGGTGTCGGAGCCCGAAACGAAGTTGTCGCTGGAACAGTGCATGCGTCAATTGTATACAACGGGGACGCCCTGAAAGCCGTTAGTGAAAATCCGAAAAAAATGGGATTTGTCGTACCGCAGGAAGGAACATTCATGTTTCTGGATTGCCTGGCGATAACCAGCAAGGCCCCCAATCCTGATGCAGCGTACAAATGGATGAATTGGATTCTGGAGCCTGAAGTCGGGGCATCGATTTCCAACTTCGTACTTTTTGCCACGCCCAATAAAGAGTCGTTACGATTCATAAATAAAGAGGATCTCAATAATCCAAGCATCTATCCGAACAAAGAAGTTATGGACAAGCTCTTTTATTTAAAGGACCCCGGTGCCAATATGAAAGTGCTGGATCAGGCCTGGACCCGCATCAAGTCGCAATAATAATTTAATGAAAATCATTCTAACCTGCCGAGGGGGCTTGACCGAGTTCGAACCTAAGCCCCCTCACTTGTTAAAAATGATCAGAGCTAATTGTTGTCTTGGTAACACTGATGCCGTGTTCGGGCACACGCCAGTGGAAACCCATGAACTTTTCAGCCTTATTTGGAGCGTAAACAATGGATGCCGTTAGGCTTGCTAAACTGCGGGAAAAATATTCTGATGAAAGGGCAACTGAATCAGAAGACCCTTTAGGCACCAGGGTCCCCTACGCCGGTGTCCCCACCCTGTTAGGTATGCCGCACCAGCCGACGTTGAAAGATATCGATATCGCTTTAATCGGCGTGCCTTTCGATCTGGGAGTTTATAACCGGGCCGGGGCACGACTGGGTCCCCGGGCGATCCGTAACGTGTCGCTGTTCGGATCTTACCATCACCACAATAAAATCAACCCATCGGCCCTGTGTCGGATTGCGGATGTCGGGGATGTGCCGGTTGAACATCGTTATAATCTTGATGAAGGACTTGGCGATATCGAAGCGTATTACCATAAAGTTATGGACGCAGGTATAACACCGCTTACAGCCGGTGGCGATCATTCCATCACCTATCCGGTACTTAAAGCTGTCGGGCGTGATGCACCCTTGGGACTTGTCCATGTGGATGCCCATTGCGACACCGATGGCTGGATGGGCAATTCAAGATTTTATCATGGTGCCCCTTTTCGCAATGCCGTGCTGCAAGGGGTTTTGGATCCCGAGCGAACCATTCAGATTGGCATCCGCGGGCCGTCAGAGCCCCTTTGGGCATTTTCGTATGAATCCGGCATGACAGTCATTCATATCGAAAAATTTGTGGAAATGGGAGTCAAAGAGGTCATTCGAAAAGCCCGCACGGTGGTCGGTAGCGGCCCGACTTACATTTCTTTTGATGTGGATGGGTTGGATCCGGCTTACGCGCCGGGCACCGGGACGCCTGAAGTAGGCGGTTTGACGACCCGCGAGGCCCAGGCCTTGCTGCGGGGGTTGCGCGGCCTGAATCTGGTGGGAGGGGATGTGGTGGAGATCGCCCCCCAGTTTGATCCAACTACCAATACGGCCAGGGCCGGGGCCCAGATGATGTTTGAAATTCTTTGTCTTGTGGCTGAATCCAGGGCGGCCCGCTTGCGGGGCTGAAAAGTCGACAAAAATAGGCCTATGGGTGCTCAGGGCTGGAAATAAAATACAACCGCAGGGCCGGTTTACCGGCAAGGATGGCCGGCCGCCCCGCATGTTTTGCGAAGAACTCTGCCGCCCTTTAACAAGGTCGTGGTGATCAGCAATGGGGAGATGGACAAGACGCTTGATTCCCGATGAAAGGATCCTTATTTAAAATGAAAAACAACCGGAAAGCATTGCTGCAGGAACTGAGAGAGCGAACCCCTAAATCGGGTGAGTTCTGGCAAAAAGCAAGGGACCTGGTGCCCGGCGGGCTTATCAGCGGGGCCCGCAGAATGGAACCTTATCCGGTATATATCGCACGCGGTAAAGGCGCCTATATCTGGGACATTGACGGCAACCGCTAT
>JAOZPY010000463.1 GCA_029932495.1 Desulfobacterales bacterium | reverse complement strand
GACGGGCGGCTGGATCTGCGCTGCTGGGTAACCCTGCCGGGACAGCGGCTGGATGAAGCCGTTGCCCTGGGAATCCGCAGCGGATGGGGAGACGATCGGCTGCGCATCGGTCATGTCAAGTACTTTGCCGATGGGGGCATGGGTGCCCGTACGGCCTGGATGCTCGAACCTTACAGGGACGGTGGCCGCGGCATGCCGCTGATGGGCATTCAAGCACTGCAGGATCGACTGCAAAAAGCCCATGCCGCCGGCCTGGCGGTGGCGGTGCATGCCATCGGCGACCGCGCCAACCGGGAACTGGTCCGCCTGTTTGAAGGCCTTCCAAAGCATGGCGCCGCCACGAACGTCTTTGAACCGTCACTTCCCCACCGCTTGGAGCATGTGCAAATGATTCGGCCTGCAGATGTTCGCCGACTGGCAAAGCTGGACGTGGTCGCCTGCGTCCAGCCCCACAACCTGGTTCTGGACATGGACATGATCGACGCCTGTGTCGGTGAAAATGGCCGCTACACCTATGCCTTTGGCGACCTGCTGGCAGCCGGTATCGCGGTGTGCCTGAGTTCTGATGCACCGGTCTGTGATCCGAATCCGCTGGTCAATATCCACGCAGCCGTCACCCGCTGCCGGCCCGACGGGACCCCTGTTGGCGGGTGGTACCCGCAGCAGAAAATAGCGGTTGCGCAGGCCGTGCAGGCCTATACCGTGGCCCCGGCGATGGTAGGCGGCCGGGCCGATGAGCTGGGCTGTCTGAAGCAGGGCTTCCGGGCGGACATGGTCATCCTCGACCGCGACATCTACCGCATCGATCCCATGCAGATCCTTCAAACCAAGGTAGAAATGACCCTCTTCGACGGACGCATCGTTTATCGACACCCCTCATTTTCATAGACCATACGGCAATAAATTTTGGCTCATCTCCAATTCAGTTGGAGCAGGGGGGGCCGGCAGTTCCACCGGCAGTTGCCAATTTTCAAAAGGCATTGATGTTACAGTTCCGGCGGCGGTATCCCAGCCATATCAATACTGAATGTCAGCCAGTCCCCGTCGGCAACCTCCAATGCCTCTTTCAATTTTTGGGGGGCAATAATTTCAATAATGTTCTTCCCATGGGTCCGGACTTCTTCGGCAGGTTTTACAATAGCAGCGGGCATTCCCGCAACCGTTACGGGATACACTTTGCCTGAGCAAAAATTTTCATCGGGAGAAAGCAGATCCACCCCTTTTTTATACACCAGCCCGTTGATAACAGCGGCCTGCTCGTCGGATATCTCAACATTGAGGGTCCCCGGCCAGGGTTCAAACCCCAGTTTTTCCATGCACTGCTGCCGGACCCATTCCAGACCGGTAAAAAAAGCTCCCTGCCTGAGGCCGCTGAGAATTTTACCGCTTATTGTCCAGTGTTGTTGCATAGCCCAATCCCCTGATCAGTGCTCAAACCACTTGTCCTTGTTAAAATCATCCGGTGTTGCAGGCAGTTTTCCGGCAATCATGAACTGCAACTTAACGACAATCTCGCTTTGTGCGCCCAACAATGGTTTGAGGGACTGAATCGCCCGCCCCAGTGTCCGGTCGCAGGCCGGCTGAACTTGTGCGCGCACATCATCCGGCAGATACGCGTAAGCCTTTTGAAGATTATTGACCCAGTTTGACAGTGCCTCAAGGTCGATATCTTCCATTGACCGGTGATAGACATAGCCTTCAAAGGCCCCGGCAGAAGCAGCAAACTCATAGATTTGACTGTTAAGGTGCATCGGGTGCCTTCCCTGAACTTAAATTGATATTATTTCCGTAGCTTAATGCGAATCTCGTTTTCCTTTTCATCAATTCTGACATCGACAAAACCAGCCGCTTCAATCATCGGAATGACCTGCTCGCGGCGATAGGGGTCAATCGGCTCATGCAGACCCAGCCAGCCGAAAACCCACAGGAAAAACCGTTCCCGGAAATTGAGCATTGCCTTCCACTGCTTGCGATCGATGTAGTCCGTAACATTGGAAGGGTCATATATCCAGGCCTGGCCGCCTTTTTTCAGCACCCGGAATATTTCCTTGAATACGGCCACCGGATCCTTCAGCGAATGCAGCATACCGGTGCTAAGCACCATATCAAAGGATTCATCCTCGAACCTCAACCGGGCGGAATTACCAACCTCGAAGCGAATCCGGGAAGACAACCCGGCCCGCGCGGCATTATCCTCTGCCATGAGAATCAGTTTATGGCTCAGATCGACGCCCACGATAGTAATGTCCGGTGCCCGTTTTGCGATTTCAATCGGCAGGTACCCGGGCCCGGTGCCGAGATCCAGCAGCAGACCCGCCTTAAAGGCCGCCACCAGTTCATCAGCCACTTGGCTGTAATAGCTTTCAATCACCATCCGGGTGGCTTTTTCGTAAGAAGATGCCAGTACCCCCGGAATTCTTTCAATTTTAAGCCATTTTTTCATCGCCGGTTCTGCTCCCGAATGCCGATGCCGTTGTCGCTGGTTTCAGCCACTGTAAATCAGCAAAGTTTTAAAAGTCAACCAATTAAGTTTGCGGTTTACAATTCCGTTTCGACTATATTAAAGTGCATCAAGTGAAGTCGGAATTAGCAATGCGTAAGTTACAAAAAAAGCCGCAAACAAATAATCAAACACAAACTCGAGGCACCCATGGAAAATAAGCGCTGCATCGCCGTACTGGGAACTTTTGATTCCAAGGCTGAAGAACACGTCTTTTTAAAGAACCAGATCAAGCAAAACGGCTTGGATGTTATGACTATTAATGTGGGCACCGGGGCTTCCTGTCCGGTTTCCGTGGACCTTGACCTGTTTGCAACCATTGCAAAAGATATTCGGACTGCTCCGGGAGACAGAGATCAGATCATTGACGCCATGCTCCGGGAGGCCAAGACCCGGATTAAACAGCTCTATCGCGAGGGTAAAATCGGCGGCATCCTGTCAGCCGGCGGTGGCACCGGCACCTATATTTGTACCACCATCATGCGCGAGCTTCCCCTGGGGGTACCGAAAGTGATGGTGTCCACCGTGGCCTCACGCGATATGGCAGATATCGTCGGCACCAAGGACATGACCATGATGCACAGTGTTGCCGATCTGCTGGGCGTCAACAGCATATCCGGCAGCATCCTGGCCAAGGCCGCCGCCGCCATCTGCGGCATGGTT
>JAOZPY010000462.1 GCA_029932495.1 Desulfobacterales bacterium | reverse complement strand
ACCATCCGGCTGGGCAAAAGACCGGAAAGGCGCATCCCGCTGATCAAAGATTTCATTGCGTTATCCGATTTAAAGGATATGGTGTTTGGCGGCTGGGACATCTTTGAAGACGACATGTACGCAGCGGCCGTCAAGGCCGGGGTTTTGGCCCGCGAAACCCTGGAGCAGGTCCGCACCGAGCTGGAAGCCATCAAACCCATGGCTGCCGTATTTGATAACCGTTACGTTAAGCGGCTCAACGGCCCGCGTGTTAAAAGCGGTCGCTCCAAAATGGCGCTTGCCGACCAGCTTCGACAGGACATGCACAATTTCAAATCGACTCACAATCTCAGCCGCATGGTAATGATCTGGTGCGCGAGTACGGAAGCTTACATCGAACCGGGGGCGGTGCATGATTCTCTGCAAGCCTTTGAAGCCGGGCTAAAGGAAAACGATCCTAAAATTGCCCCCAGCATGATATATGCCTATGCCGCCCTGAGTGAAGGGGTGCCCTTTGCCAACGGGGCGCCCAACCTGACAGTGGACATTCCGGCGTTGCGGGAGTTGGCCAAATTAAAGCAGGTGCCCATTAGCGGCAAGGACTTTAAAACCGGCCAAACCCTGATGAAAACCATCCTGGCCCCGGGGTTTAAATCCCGCCTGCTGGGAGTCTCCGGCTGGTTTTCAACCAATATCCTGGGGAACCGGGACGGCGAAGTGCTCGATGACCCCCAATCCTTTAAATCCAAGGAAGTCAGCAAGCTGGGAGTCCTGGATTATATCCTGCAGCCCGAATTGTACCCGGATCTATACAAGGATTTCTACCACAAGGTAAGAATCAACTACTATCCACCCCGGGGGGACAACAAGGAAGGCTGGGACAACATCGACATTTTCGGGTGGCTGGGATATCCCATGCAGGTGAAGGTTGATTTTCTATGCCGTGACAGCATCCTGGCAGCACCCCTGGTGCTGGACTTGGCGTTGTTCATGGACTTTTCCGCTCGGGCAGGCATGAGCGGTATCCAGGAATGGCTTTCATTTTATTTTAAATCACCCATGGTGGCCGAAGGGTTGTACCCCGAGCACGATTTGTTCATCCAGCTGAAAAAATTGAAAAACACCCTGCGTCATTTGATGGGCGAAGATTTGATTACGCATCTGGGGCTGGAATATTATGAATAGCGGTTGTCAGCGCACTGTCCGGCGACTGTCAGCGATGAAGCCTTCCGGCTGGGCATTCCCTATTTTCTCGATAAGATGAAAAGTTGGTTGCATCCCAATAGGAATTTCGAATAGCGGGTCACTTGTAAATCAGCCTTGTCGGCAATCTCTGACATGGCCCTGGCGTCCAGCAAGGTTTCATGTTGCTCATGGGCATGCGCACTGAAGATGCCGATTTTTGCCCCCATGCTGTGAATCCACTCCATTGCCGGATGGGGGGTCGTCAAAACCATAATTCCGCCAGCAACCAGTTTTTGCACCAATTCTGAAAGCCATTTGACTGGATCCGGTATATGCTCGATCACCGCCAATGCGACGATTACATCATAGTCTTGGTCATCCGGCAATGTTTTGGAAAAATAATGTTTGGGAAAGGATCTTTGCGCCAGCTCTATGGAGAAATCATCAGGCTCCACACCGAAGTAACGTTCTGGCGGCACAAAGGCTGCCAAGGCGCCCGTACCGCATCCAACATCCAGAATCCTGCCAGCTAAAAAAGGGCGTGCTTTGTCAATTCTTTTACGACGAAGATATGGTGAAAATAATCCCTCACCACCTTGATCCGGCATCAGTCGCAGTCCTTATCGTGGTTTTTTTTTAGATTTTCCATTTCCAGCATGATCTGCAGACGAATTTTTTCCAGTAATTTTCTGTTGGCCGCCAGCAGGTCGGCTAAAAAAGCAACCAGCATGGTTTGAAAGCCCATTCCTAAAAGGATCGAGGCCAGGGTCAATGATTGAATATGGCCGGCGCCTTCTCCAATTAAAAGCAGATAGATAAAGCGCAAACCGATTAAAAAGCCGCTGGTGAAAAGCAGCAAGCCAATGGTCATAAAAAAAAGAAATGGTCGATAGATAACAAAGATGCGGATGATCGTTATTAAAGACTTCTTTATATACGAAGGGATGGTTTTAAACAGTCTGGACGGTCGCAGTGCCTCGTTGACTCTGATGGGGACGGATTTGACTTCCATGTTCTTTTGGCCAGCCTGAATAATCGTCTCCAGGGTGTAGGTAAAATCGCTAAACAACACGATTTGCTGGGCAGCCTTGCGTGAAATTGCTCTAAAACCACTTGGCACATCAGGGATATTGGTTCTGCTCGCCAGCCTGACCACCCAGCTTCCAATTTTTTGCAGGACTTTTTTAACCGCTGTGAAATGTGCGATGGAGTCGATTGGACGTTCACCAATAACAATTTCCGCCTGCCCCTCACTAATGGGTTCCACGAGAGCCGGAATATCATCAGCGTTGTACTGATTGTCAGCATCGGTGTTAACAATCACATCCGCCCCCAGTCGCAAAGCTTCTTCCAGTCCCGTCATGAAAGCCTGCGCCAGGCCCTTGTTGCCTGTATGGCGGACAATATGATCAACGCCGTTGGATCGTGCAATTTCAGCCGTATTGTCAGTACTGCCATCATCGATCACCAGCCATTCAACTTTTTCAAAACCCTCCACGTGCCGGGGCAATGCAGCCAAGGTGGTGGCGATCGTTTCGGCTTCATTGTAGCAAGGTATTTGAATGATCAATTTTTGCATTCAAAACCCTCATAAATCAGATCGCTTGGCCGGTTTTTGAAAGTATTGCGGGCCTTCTTTAACCGCCAAACGGATCCCCAGCATAGCCAACCCGTAAACAAAGGGGCGTAGCGGAACTGAATACCGCGGCAGGGGGGTGCCGGCGATGTGCACCAGAATAAAATAAAAAATCAGCAAAGAGATGAAACGGGCGACCAGCAAGGCATTTTCAGGCAGCATTTTTCTGGCAACCGGCAACCATAAAAACAGCGATGTTATCAGTGCAAGCACGCATAATGATCCATGCAGCGACTTCATCAGTCGATGGGTCAAACCGAAAATTCCGTTGGAATGATGATAAGGAGAAGTAAATACGGGATAGATAAAAACATCGCCCATGCCGACGATCATATTCCAGGAAAAAAACATGGCGGGTTTGCCGAAAATG
>JAOZPY010000461.1 GCA_029932495.1 Desulfobacterales bacterium | reverse complement strand
GTATGCGCAACATTACCAACAGCAAGCGGCCGATCAGAAACGTCGCGGATCTCAAAGGGTTGAAAATGCGCCCCCCCGATTGATGTTACGATCCGGACATTCAAGGCCCTGGGGGCCAGCCCGCAGCAGATTGCCTATACAGAGACATACATGGGCCTGAACTACCTGTTTATCTATACGACGGCCCTGGGTGCAGCCATCTCAATAAGCAATGGCGAACACATTAAAATCACCTTTTTTATTGATAAACTCAAAGCCCGTTTCCGCAAGCCGGCCAATAGCGTCGGTTATCTCTTGACGGGCTTTATCAACGCCGTGATGCTCTGGTACAGTCTGCCCTGGATTCGCTGCACGGGGTACTTTGAATCGCCGGTTTTGAGAATTCCCAACTGGATCGTCCAGATCAGCGTTCCGGTCGGCTGCAGCCTGGTGATGTTATACTGCCTGAATCATGTTTTTCTTGAAATTTTCAATGGCACGGCTCCGGCGGCTGCAGGAGGATCCGGTCAGAAACCGACAGATCCTGGAGCGGATTCCGGCCGGTCGCTGGGGCAAACCGGATGACCTGCAAGGCGCGGTGGTTTTCCTGGCCTCTGAAGCGGCCGGCTATCTTCACGGCCATACCCTGGCTGTAGATGGGGGGTGGTTGGCCCGCTAGGTCAAATTCGGCAAACGGCCGGCGGCGGGATGAATGGACCCGCCGCTGACATTGCCGGTATCCCGGGAGCGAATGCACTGCAAGCCAGTCAAAATAATGACGATTTTAAAATCCAAGCCGGTCATCTATGTAAGTTCTCAAAAAGTTCGAGCAGCCTGCTATGAACTGAGCACAATATGCGTTTTGGTTGAGCGTCATTGTCCATTTGGGGAAACAAGCCAGCGGATCGGTGGGCTGAATTGCAAGCTGTTTGAAGCGCTTGCGCCGAGTTCTTGCAATTTAGCCCACCGATTCGAGGGCGCCCCAAAATGGACACCTTTAGCGAAATCAAAACGCATATTGCGCGGGCGGACTGTAACTTTTCAAGAAGTTTTCAATGAAATTATATAAAAATCAGGAACTGCGCATGGCGGCATAAGTCTTGCATATCTACAAATCGGGGAATTATCATCGGCAAGGCGGATTTGTCTTTCGTTTCCCAAATTTTTTCCAAGGATATCAAGATGTTTAAAAAAGTGGATAAAGAAAAGCAGCGGGACGAAAAGATTCAGCAGCTGGAAAAAAGTGCCATGGAACGCGGCTTGGTTGAAAATCAGCGGCAGTCGGCTGATGACGATAATCTGCGGTCGCCGGCCGCCCCGGCAGCCGCCAAAACCGGCATTCTGGGCAAGTTGAGGCGCAAAACCGGCTCCCGGCGCATCCTGCTGATCGACGATGACGAGCAGTTTCGCAACATGGTGCGCCAGTACTTGCAGCGCTGTGGATATGAGGTCACAGAGGCCCGGGACGGTGAAGAGGGTGTTCGGCTGTTTTTAGAAGACCCCGTGGAGTTGGTGATTTCCGATGTGATCATGCCTGAAAAAGAAGGCATTGAGACGGTCATGGAAATCAAACGCCAATTTCCACAAACCAAGATCATTGTTGTTTCCGGCGGCGGTTGGTACGGAACCGACATTGATTTCGACATGGCAAAAAAACTGGACGCGGTGACCCTCAAAAAACCATTTGAACTGCCCGAACTTACCGCTGCCATAGAACAACTGCTTAAATAGTGTCCGTGCCCACCCTGTCAGGGCAACACGATCCGGCGTTTTTCCGGATCATCGTGGGGTCGGTAAAAAATCCCGATATGCCCGATCATGCCGGCCATCCTGGCCCCTGTCATGTCTTCAATGGTTTTGGCCGCCGTTTTTTTCTGCTTTTTTTCCTTGAAATCGACAAATTTGACCTTGATCAGTTCATGATGTGCCAGGGCATTTTCGGCAGATGCCAGCAATGCGTCCGTAATTCCTTTTTGTCCGATGAATACAACAGGTTTCAGGCCGTGGGCCAGGCCCCGCAGGTACTTGGCCTGTGAGCCGGTAAGTGTTTTCATTTTTAATGCTCCAGAATGAATCGGCGGTTGTTTACTTAATAAAAGGATAAAAGGTAGCGCAGCATCTCATCTGCGGCGGCCTCCAGCGGGCCGCTGTTGTCAATGACCACATCAGCCTCCGCCAGCCGGGGGTTGTTCCTGGCCCGCTGCAGACGCTGTTGAAATGACGGTTCGCTCTCAGATTCCCGGCGGCGGGCTTTCATCCGCTGGCGGGTGATTTCAAAGGGCACCTTCACGAAAATGACCCTGGCATCCGGGATTTCCTTACGAACCCGGCCGATGATCTGCCGGCTGACATTGACGATGACATGCTGACCCTCTTGGAGCCAATCCAACAGGGCCGCCGGGACCCCGTAATCCGTGCCATAGACATGCCAGGACATGCAAAATTGTCCCCGGCGCTTCAGGTTCTCAAATTCGTCGGCTGTGATGGAAATGAACGGTTCAGATGCATGGGCCGGGCGGGTAATGTACCGCCGGGGGCAGCGAAGCGGTCGGGCCGAATCCGGCCAGCGGCGCAAAATTTCCGCCAGCAGGGCATCCTTTCCCGACCCGGAATTTCCAACCACCAGAAACAGCCGTCCGCATTCGAGGTTGGACGTCGGAAGTTGGATGTTCGTCTTTCCAGGGTTCACCCTTTTATGGTTCCTGCTCACTTTTGTCAGCATTAATTTCATCGGAATCCAGTTCGCCCGGATAGATGACCAGTTCGTCTCCTGGATAAATATGTTTCTGGTTGTCCAGATGGTTCCAGATGACCAGCGCCTGCAGGGGAACATTGAAGCGCCGGGCGATGGTGGAAAGATTGTCGCCTTGTCTGACCACGTAAACCCGCTGCCGGGCGGTGGTGACCCACTGGTCCAGCAGTGTTTTAAACCGCGGATGGAATCCTTCGGCGGCTCCTTTGGGAATCAGGATTGAGTGGCTGCCGGGAGACAGAAAGTGTCCCCGGATTTCTGGATTCAGGTCCTTGATAACCTTGAAATACGTATGGGCTGCCTGGGCGACAACGGTCAGCGGGGTCTCCTGAAAGCACTCCAGTGCGATGCGTTCATATTCCAACGGCGGATAAAGGTCCTGACGGGAAACCTGAAATCCGTATACTTGCGGCGCAGATAAAATAATTTTGGCTGAAATGA
>JAOZPY010000460.1 GCA_029932495.1 Desulfobacterales bacterium | reverse complement strand
TTCAGGGCATTGGCCACCAGTTCGTGAACCCCGGTGACATCGACTTCGGGGACCCAGTATTCCATCAGTGCCGGGAAAACAGCCCGGTCGATGGCGCAAACACAGGCCAGCATGTTGACCCCGTATTTTTCGTGAACATGCCTGACGGCATTGGCCCTGGGCAGTCCGCCGGTCAGTCGCAGCTCCATATCCTCACCGGCGTTCAGTCCCGCGCCGCTGCCACAGCAAAAGGTCTGTTCCCGGATGGTGTTGGCCGGCATCTCATAAAAATTGTTGCACACGTTGTTGATGACGTAACGGGGCTCGTCCAGCAGTCCCATTCCCCGGGCGGGATTGCACGAATCGTGAAAGGTAACTTTCAAATGATCGTTGCGGCCGGGATCCAGGTCCAGCTTGCCGTGTTTGATCAGATCAGCTGTAAACTCGGTAATATGCACCATTTTGGTGGAACGCGCATTTTCAAACACCGTGCCGGTGACCGGATTGACCGGTACGTCCAGAAAATCCGCCGGCCCGTTCATGGTGTCCATATACTGGTTGATAACCCGCCACATGTGGCCGCACTCGCCGCCCAGGATCCACTTGACCCCCAACCGTTTAGCCTCGGCATACATCTTGGAGTTTAGCCGTTTCATGGTTTCATGGGATGTAAAAAAACCGAAGTTTCCGCCTTCCGAAGCATAGGTGCTCCAGGTAATGTCAAAACCGTACTTTTCCTGCAAAAAATGAAACAGCATCATGTAGCCCATGCAGGTGTAAGTGCCAGGATCGGCAAAAACATCACCGGAAGGGGTGATGAACAGAATGTCGGCACCCTTTTTATTGAACTGGGGTTCCACCCGCACACCGGTGATTTCCTCGATGTCATCCACAAAAAAATCCAGCATGTCTTTAAATGCATGCGGCTGGATGCCCAGATGGTTGCCGGTGCGGTAGCAATTGGCCACCGGGGTGGCAATCCAGTCGATGTTCAAGCCGATCAGGTTCAGCAGTTCACGGCCCATGATGGTGATTTCGGCCGTGTCAATCCCGTACGGGCAGAAAACCGAACAGCGCCGGCACTCCGAGCACTGGAACAGGTAGTACCACCACTCCTTGAGCACATCCAGGCCCATGGGCCGGGAGCCGCTGATTTTGCCCAGAATTTTACCCATGCGGGTAAAATCGTTGCGATATACGGAGCGCAACAGTTCAGCGCGCAGTACGGGCATATTTTTCGGATCACCGGTGCCGATAAAATAGTGACATTTGTCGGCACAGGCGCCGCATCGAACACAGATATCCATAAAGATCTTGAAGGTGCGAAACCGTTCGAGACGCTCCTTGAATCCCTTGTGGATAATCTCCTGCCAGTTTTCCGGCAATTTCCAGTCTTCATCCAAAGGATTCCATTGCCGGGCATTGGGAAGCCCCACATACTCCACGCTCTTGGGGTTCGAAGCATAGCAGTACATTCCCTTGCGGATATTAACGGGAGTATCCATCCAGCCCGTATTCGGCGGACGATGATCGATCTGAATGAGTTGCTCGGGTTTGGGTAATTCGTCGGCCATGAGATTGCTCCTTATTCTTCCGCCGGTTTATCGTCGGGTGTTGGTTCTTCAGTCGATTCTGCAGCCGGTTCTTCGGCCGGCACCGGTTCCGGCATTTTATCCACGGGCAGCCCGGCTTCAATCATTTTGTCTCTGAATTCATCTTCATATTCTTCGTAGGTATGCACCTCAACCGGGTAGTTCCAGGGATTGATGTGCCGCCTGGCCCGGGTGTCGGTGGTCAGATTGCGCGTCGGACTCAAAAAGATTCCCCCCAAGTGCATCAGTTTGCTGAACGGGAAATAGGCCAGCAGCACACTGACAAAAAACAGGTGCACATAAAACACGGTCCCCACCCCCTCGGGAATGGTCGGGTGAAAAGTGACCAGCCCCATGGTCAGCTCCTTGACAGCCGTAACGTCGGTCTTCAGCACATAGCGCATGAGAATGCCGCTCAAGGCAATACCGAAAATTAAAAACAAAGGGAAATAGTCACTGGCCAGAGAGATGTAACGGACCGGGCGAATAAACAATCTTCTCAAAAACAGGTAAGTGACGGCAGCCAGCAGGACAAGGCCGGACATGAAAATCCCCGGCAGACCGAAATGGATTTGGGGATACAGAATTTCAATGCGGAAAAAACTGTCCACATTTTCCACCAGGGTCACCAGAAACGGCACCGGATCGGTAAAAAAACGCAGGTGCCGGAAAATAACGGCAAAAAAAGCGTAATGAAAGGCCAGCGCCCCCACCCACAGAAATATTTCCAGCTGATAGGACAGTTTGCCGCCTTGCTTGAGGCGCATGCGCGTATTGCGAAACAACGAACGGAAGGCAAGGATTTCCAGGGCCATGCGCACCACCACCTGCCAGCGGGTTGTGGGGCAGTCGAATTTGGCATGCTGAAACCAGGGCAACGATTTTTGCTGACCGGCGGTGGTCGGGATGCGAAACGGGACCGGCGACCGCGACCAGTCCAGCACCTTGTAAACAAAGCCCACCAGAAAAGTCAGCAGCGCCAGGTAGGGAATAATAATGCCGAAAGCCACCTGCAGCCCCACCGCCGTACCCGCCCAGGCAACTAAAAACAGCACGATGACAGCAATAAGTGAAAACATGTACCTTGCATTCATTGAGCAGCACCTCACTTGAAGACCTGCCGTCATGATACAGGCCAGGTTATGGGTCTCGGTATCATGCCTGTGGCAACACCTTCATCTGTATGTTGAAATTTCTTACGATCGAAACAATACGCTCATGAACCGGACAACCGGTGCCATCCCTATTCCAGGGGCTCCACTACCAGGCCGGCTCTTTCAAAAGCTCTGAATGTTCGGTTTCGGGTCTCATTTGCACTGATTTGATAAACTTTTTCCCTGCATTGCATATATATGTCGAAAGCCATTAAACAAAGCTGGTCAATTTTAGACTCGAATACCAGAAGATCAGTGTGAATATTTTTGTCGTCGAGCTCTTTGGCCAGTATATCCCGGACAACGATTTTCAACAAAAGGATAAAGGCGGTGGCTCGAGAAGGGGTGAAGTTCTGGACAGCGCGGATGCGGATAATGGGATCCAGGTAGGTAGTGATGGTTTCGGGATCCATGGTGGTCAGCAGCTGATCCAGCAGCATTTCAATAC
>JAOZPY010000042.1 GCA_029932495.1 Desulfobacterales bacterium | reverse complement strand
GCTGGCTGCCGGGCAGATAGCCGGGAACATCGGCAATGGTCAACAGCGGGATGTTAAAGGAATCACAAAACCGGATAAAACGGGTGGCCTTGTCGGAAGCATTAATGTCCAGACAGCCTGCCAGCACCTTGGGTTGGTTGGCGATAATGCCGATGGTCCGGCCATTGAGGCGCGCAAAACAGACGATCATGTTACGGGCGAAATATTGATGGGGTTCAAATATTTCCCCTTTGTCCACGATGGCACGGATGACATCCTTCATATCGTAGGATTTGTTGGGGTTGTCCGGAATAATCGAATCCAGCGTCGGTTCGATGCGCCGGGGGTCATCGCCGCTTTCCACCAAGGGCGGGTCTTCCATGTTGTTGGCGGGCAGGTAGGAAAGTAGGCGTCGAATCTGATTGATGGCGTCTTCATCGCTTTCACAGGCAAAGTGCGCCACCCCGCTTTTCTCATTGTGTGTTTTGGCACCCCCCAGCGCCTCGAAAGTGATTTCCTCGCCGGTAACGGCCTTGATGACATCGGGGCCGGTGATGAACATGTAGCTGCTTTTTTTTACCATGAACACCCAGTCGGTCATGGCCGGTGAGTAGACGGCCCCGCCGGCGGTGGGCCCCATGATGGCCGAAATCTGGGGAATGACACCCGAGGCGGCCGAATTGCGGAAAAAGATCTGGCCGTAACCCGAAAGGGCGTCTACGCCTTCCTGAATCCGGGCGCCGCCTGAATCGTTAAACCCCACAAACGGGACACCGGCTTTTAGGGCCAGGTCCATGACCTTGCAGATTTTTTTGGAATGCATCTCTCCGAGGCTGCCGGCCCGGGCGGTAAAGTCCTGGGCAAAGGCAAACACCGTGCGTCCATCCACCTGACCATGGCCGGTGACCACGCCGTCAGAAGCGATTTTTACCTTTTGCATGTCAAAATTTGTACAGCGGTGAGTAACAAACATATCGATTTCGCGAAAAGTGCCTTTATCAAACAGCAGACCCAGGCGTTCCCGTGCGGTCAGCTTGCCTTTTTCATGCTGGGCTGTCACCGCCTTTTCGCCGCCCATTTGAAGGATCCCGGATTCCTTGTCCTTCAGCTGTTGAATCTTTTCTTCAACGCTTCCCATTTTTAAAGTTCCTTTCTTTTTAAAAACGGAGCGGTTGGCAATGTACACCGCCCGGATCCCGTTTTAGATATGTCTTGAATTAAACTTACAATTTCTTATACAGATCAACTATTGTCAAGGAAAAAAAGCAGCTGCTCGGCGGCTGCCGTGGGAGTGATGGATCCTTTTTGCACGGCGCGGGAAACCTGCGGCAGACGTTTGATAATTTTGGGATGGCGGCGAAAGCGGCGTTTGAGCCCTTCTTCGATCAAAGACCACATCCATTGCAGGTTCTGCTGCTGTCTTTTTTGGGTTAACTCGCCGCTGGCGGTGGTTTTTTCGCGGTGCTTCACAACGGTGCGCCAGATTTCACGGATGCCGGTCATTTCCAGGGCACTGCAGGTCAGCACCGGCGGTGTCCAGGTGGGTGATGCCGGCCGCAGCAAATGCAGGGCGTTTTTATAAACAGTGGCCGCCCGGGCGGCTTTTTTGACGTTGTCGCCGTCGGCCTTGTTAATGGCCAGTGCATCGGCAAGCTCAAGGATGCCCTTTTTGATTCCCTGCAGTTCGTCGCCGGCACCGGCCAGCATCAACACCAGAAAAAAATCCACCATGGAAGCCACCGTGGCCTCCGACTGGCCGACACCGATGGTTTCCACAATCACAACATCATAGCCGGCGGCTTCGCATACCAGCATGGTTTCCCGGGTTTTGCGGGCCACCCCGCCCAGCGTGCCGCCGGACGGGGAAGGGCGGATGAATGCATTTTTTTCCACCGCCAGTTTTTCCATGCGGGTTTTGTCGGCCATGACACTGCCGCCGCTGCGCGTGCTGCTGGGATCTACGGCCAGCACGGCCACCCGGTGGTCGTCTCCCACCAGCATCATCCCCAGGCTTTCGATAAACGTGCTTTTGCCCACTCCCGGGACCCCTGTGATCCCGAGGCGCACCGCATTGCCGGTATGCGGCAGCAGGGCGTCGAGAATCTTGCGGGCCAGTTGCTGGTGGGCCGGCAACGAACTTTCGATCAGGGTGATGGTTTTGGACAGCAGCCGGCGATCTGCGGACAGCACGCCGTCGATGTATGTCTGGGCCTCGGTATTCATATTTTAAAAATCACAATCTCATCGTCAAATAACAAGAGCAAATCCTTTGAAGATAAAAAAATATCGAATGTCGAAGTGAGGAATTCCATCGATTTTAATTAATTCAAAAAGGCAGAGCGCAGCGATTCCATATTTCGACATTCTGCGGTTCTGCGGTTCGCTGTCCAATTCAGTTACCAGGCAGCCAAGCCGCCCATTTATTTAGCTGAAGGCTTTGCCTTTTCCAGGGCATTGAGCACCTGGTTGGCCGATTCGGTGACCGGGGTCCCGGGGCCGAAGATGCCCACCGCTCCCGCTGCATAAAGAAAATCATAATCCGCCGGCGGAATGATGCCGCCCACGACCACCAGGATGTCATCGCCGCCTTCCTGTTTCAGGGCTTCTACCAGTTGGGGTACCAGGGTTTTATGCCCCGCGGCCAGGCTGGACACACCGACCACGTGGACATCGTTTTCCACCGCCATGCGGGCGGCTTCCTCGGGGGTTTGAAACATGGGACTGATATCCACGTCAAAGCCCAGGTCCGCAAAGCCGGTGGCAATCACCTTGATCCCCCGGTCATGGCCGTCCTGGCCCATCTTGGTGACCAGGATCCGGGGTCGACGGCCCTCTTTGTTTTGAAACTGCCCGGTGCGTTTGCGCAAAGATTCGATGATTTCGTTTTCACCATACTCCGCTGCATATACGCCGGATATGCACTGGGTGGTGGCCACATAGCGGCCGAACACTTTTTCAAGGGCATCGGATATTTCGCCCACCGTGGCTCGGACCCTTATCGCCGGGATGCAGATTTCAAGCAGATTTTCGCTGGATTCGGCCGCCCGGGTCACTGCATCCAGCGCTTTTTGCACCGCCTCGGGGTCGCGCTCTGCCCTGAGTTGTTTGAGCCGGGCGATCTGTTCATCCCGGACGCTGGCCGGGACTTCCAGTATTTCAAGGTCGATATCTTCATCAATTTGATATCTGTTAACCCCGACGATGACATCTTTTCCCTGGTCAATGCGGGCCTGGCGCCGGGCAGCCGACTCTTCGATGCGCAGTTTCGGCATACCGCTTTCAATGGCCCGGGCCATGCCTCCCATTTGTTCGACTTCTTCTATAATTTTGCCGGCTTCGCGGACAATGCCCTCGGTGAGTGCTTCCACGTAATAGGAACCTCCCAGGGGGTCCACCACATGGCAGATCTGCGATTCTTCTTGAACGATGATCTGGGTGTTGCGGGCGATGCGGGCGGAAAAATCCGTGGGCAGACCAACAGCTTCGTCAAAGGAGTTGGTGTGCAAGGACTGGGTTCCGCCCAGAGCGGCCGATAGGCATTCCAGGGTGGTGCGGATGATGTTGTTGTAAGGATCCTGGGCCGTCAGGCTCCAGCCGGATGTTTGGCAATGGGTGCGCAGCATGGTGGAACGCGGGTTTTTGGGATTGAAGCGGCTGATGAGTTTGTGCCATAAAAATCGGGCCGCCCGCAGCATGGCAATATCCATGAAAAAGTTCATTCCGATGCCGAAGAAAAAGGAAAGCCGCGGCGCAAAGGCATCGATGTCCAGTCCGGCATCCAGGGCTGCGCGCACATATTCCACGCCGTCGGCCAGGGTAAAAGCGGTCTGCAGGACGGAATCCGCGCCGGCTTCCATCATGTGGTAGCCGCTGATGCTGATGGTGTTGTATTTGGGCATATGTTTGGAGCAGTATCCGATGATGTCCGCCACGATACGCATGGAGGGCTCCGGCGGATAGATGTAAGTGTTGCGGGTAAGATATTCTTTTAAGATGTCGTTTTGAATGGTGCCGCTCAGCTTTTCCTGGCTGACTCCCTGTTCCTCGGCAGCCACGATGTAGCCGGCCAGAATCGGCAGCACGGCGCCGTTCATGGTCATGGAAACCGTCATTTTGTCCAGGGGAATCTGATCAAAGAGAATCTTCATATCCTCAACGGAATCCACGGCGACTCCGGCCTTGCCGATATCGCCCACCACCCGGGGGTGGTCGGAGTCGTAGCCCCGGTGGGTGGCCAAGTCAAACGCCACCGAAAGGCCTTTCTGGCCGGCAGCCAAAGCGCGACGGTAAAACGCATTGGATTCTTTGGCTGTCGAAAATCCGGCGTACTGCCGGATGGTCCAGGGCCTGCCGGCGTACATGGTGGCTTTGGGCCCCCGCACATAAGGCGGCATCCCCGGCAGCGTGTTCACATGCTCCATGGCTTCGAGATCTTCGGCGGTATACAATGGTTTGACCGCAATTCCCTCTGGAGTCGGCCAATTCAATGATTCCAGTGGCTTACCTCTCAACTCCTTTGTGGCCAGATCAATCCATTTCCGCTTTTCTGGATGGTCGGACATAGTTGCTTACTCCTTTTTCGCTCATAGATTCGATTATTTTCTTTCGCAGAGTTCCACCAGCACGCCGTGGGTGGATTTGGGGTGCAGAAAGGCGATTTTCGCACCCCCCGCACCTTTGCGGGGTTTTTCGTCAATCAGCCGGACCCCCTTTTCCTTGAGCTCCTGCAGGGCCGCTTCAATATCGCCTACCCGGAAGGCCACATGCTGGATACCCTCGCCTTTTTTTTCCAGGTATCGGGCAATCGGTCCATCGGGAGCCGTGGACTCCAGCAGTTCCACCTCACTTTCACCCACCGGGAAAAATGCTGTGGTGACCTTTTGCGCTTCGACGGTTTCAGTGCCCTCAAATTCCAGACCCAGGATATCGGTCCAGAAATTTTTCCCCTGGTCAATACTGTTGACGGCAATGCCCAGATGATCAATCTTTAAAACCTTCATCGCACCTCCTTGTAAATCTTTTTCCTATGTATCCTTGACGGTTTTGCAAAAAGGCGATTTTTTCGTTTAACAGGTCTGTAAAAGAACTTTTGTGGGCTCATACAATCTTTGTATCTGCTTTTTTCCAATAAAATACATGTGTTATGCAACAGCATCTATAAAAATTGACGTGCATTGGCCGGTGCCTGGTGTTTTCTGGAAGCCGGCATGCTGCTCAGCGGCGCCATATTTTCGCAGTGTCCCCTGTTTGGGATGAATGGCACGGGCCTGATTGGAGTTGGCAGTTGATCGGGTCTCGTCCCAAACAGGGGACACGCTGCACAGGCATAGATTCATACCGGCTGGAAGAAAATAGCAGGCACCGGACAATTCACACCTTATGAGTCCAGAGGAAGAACATTGCCCATAAGCCGGGTTTCGTATGCCGCTGGTTTTATTAGGGCGCCGATTCCACCGACACGATTTCGGGTATTTCCTGCTTTAAGATCCGCTCGATGCCGTTTTTCAGGGTCATCTGGGACATGGGGCATCCACCGCAGGCTCCCTGCAGCCGCACCGTTACAATCCCGTCTTTGACATCGACGAGCTCCACGTCCCCGCCGTCGGCCTGCAGCATGGGCCTGACTTTATTTAAAGCCGCCTGCACTTTTTCTTTCATGATTGAATCTCCTTTATCCAGGTTTTGCGGACCGCGTGATCCGCTTTTATGGTCATGATCAGTTGTCCAGTTTCCGGTAAAATTCCTGTCTGAAGTGGTCAAATTTATCGGCCACAATGGCTGCGCGCATGGCTTTCATAAAACTGATAAAAAAATGGATATTGTGGATCGTGTTCAGCCGGTAGGCCAGCAGCTCCCGGGCCAGATACAGATGGCGCAGGTAGGCTCGGGAATAATTGCGGCAGGTGTAACATGAACAGTTTGCCACCGGTGGTTCGGTATCGTGGCGAAAACGCGAGTTGCTGATGTTGATGGTTCCGCCGGGGGTGAACAGCTGACCGTTGCGGGCATTGCGGGTGGGCAGAACGCAGTCGAACATGTCGGTCCCCAGGGCGACCAGCTCTATGAGATTTGCCGGCGTGCCCACCCCCATGATGTAGCGGGGTTTTTCCGGCGGCAGATGCGGCAGGGTCTCAGCGGCGGTTTCCATCATCAGCTGCACGGGTTCTCCGACGCTCAACCCGCCGATGGCATAGCCGCTGAAATCCAGGGCCCGCAATTGTTCAGCGGATTGTTGGCGCAGGTCGGCAAACATGCCCCCCTGGACAATGCCGAAAAGGGCGTTGGAATCGTTTTGTGAAGGCTGCCAGGCCTGCCGGCAGCGCCGGGCCCAGCGGGTGGTGATTTCCAGGGCGCTGTGGCTTTGTTCGCGGTCAGCCGGGTATGGGATGCACTGGTCCAGACACATCATAATGTCCGCATTCAGGCAGGTCTGAATCTCAATGGCCTTCTCCGGGCTTAAAAGATGTTCGGAACCGTCAATATGGGAGCGGAAGGTGACGCCTTGCTCGGAAATTTTAGCCAGCTTTGTCAGGGAAAAAACCTGAAACCCGCCACTGTCAGTTAAAATGGGGTTGTCCCAGTGCATAAAACGATGTAATCCGTCAAAACGGGCGATCACCTCACAACCCGGTCTCAGGTACAGGTGATAGGTGTTGCCGAGAACAATCTGGACACCGGCTGTCCGCAGTTCTTCGGGGGTAACCGACTTTACCGATCCCAGGGTGCCCACCGGCATGAAAACCGGTGTTTCCACCGTACCGTGGGCCGTGCGCAAAACACCGGCTCGGGCGTTGGACTTTTTTGATTTTGCTAGGATATCAAAGCCAAACATTATATGATCAACATTGCATCGCCGTAACTGTAAAAGCGATATCTGTTTTCAACGGCCCGGCGGTAAGCCTGCAGGATTATCTCGCGGCCGGCAAAAGCCGCCACCAGCATCAAAAGAGTGGACTTGGGCAGATGAAAATTGGTAATCAGGGCATCCACCGCCTTGAACCGATATCCCGGATAGATAAACAGATCGCAGCTGCCGCTGCCCGCAGTTATCTGCCCGTGCGCATCCGATGCATATTCAAGGGTCCGCACACAGGTCGTGCCCACCGCCACCACCCGTCCACCCTTTGAGCGGGCGGCATTGATTGCCATCGCCGACTGTTGCGGGATTCGGAAGCTTTCCGCATGCATTTTATGGCTGCGGATATCGTTGACGCGTACCGGCAAAAACGTGCCGTATCCCACGTGCAGGGTCAATGGGACAATCTGGACCCCCGCAGCCCGCAATCGGTCGAGCAGCGTCCGGGTAAAGTGCAGGCCTGCGGTGGGGGCGGCAATGGCGCCTTTGTGGCGGGCATATACCGTCTGGTATGCCGTCCGGTCATCGCAGGGCGGTTTTTCCCCGGGATCCCTTTTAATATAAGGCGGAAGCGGCACTTGTCCAATCCGGTCAATCAGGTTTGCAAAATCGTCGCTGCCGTGAAACTCAAGCATACAGGTTCCATTGCGATTATCGAGCACCCGAGCGCTTAGTCCGGCTGCAAAATTAATCCAGCTGCCGACAGCCGGCCGTTTGGAAGCTTTGACCATGCATTGGCAGACAGGATTGCGGTCTGTTTTGGCCCCTGCGGTATAACCGGATAAAAGCACTTCCACCCGGCCACCGCTGTCTTTTCTGCCGGTCAGCCGGCCGGGAATTACCGCTGTGTTGTTGATCACCAGCACATCGCCGGGATGAAGATACGATACGATTTCGTGGAAATAGTGATGGGATAATGCCCCGTTTTGCCGATCCAAGCACAAAAGATGCGAGCTGTCCCGCTGGTCAGCGGGTTGCTGGGCAATCAAGTCCGTCGGCAGATCGTAATTATAATCGCTCAATCTGAACATGGTAAAGCAATACCTAAAATGTTCTGAAAGTAAGTTCTCAAAAAGGCCCCTGAATGTGCTGCCAACACAGCGCAACATGCATTTTGGTTGAGCGTCATTGTCCATTTGGGGAAGCAAGCCAGTGGATTGGTGGGCGTTAAAAATTTCAAGCTGTTTGAGGCGCTGGCGCCGAGTTCTTGAAATTTAGTCCACCGATTCGCTGGCGCCCCAAATGGACACTTTAAGCGAAATCAAAATGCATGTTGCGCGGGCCAATCGCAACTTTTTGAAAAAGTACCCTGTTTAAAATTGAGGCTGTTGCTCGAACTCACTGACAACTGTTCGGATCTGAGATTATCCAAGCATTCCGAAATACACCAGACACAGCCCCGCTGCCATGAGAACGAATCCGAACCGGCGCAGGGAATGTTCGGGGATCGACATAATCGTTTGTATCCAGGATTTCATTTTTTCCGGAAAGGCAAAATAGGGCAACCCTTCCACGATCATGACCATCCCGAGAACGCACAAAAAAAATTTCATTGTTTCAAGCCTGCCGGAGCACCGGATAATCTATTCAAAACTAAAAATATAATCTTTCTTCCTGTAGCTTGTCAAAAGAAAATCATGCTTGCTTATGGTTGACCTTAATGTTGAGGTTGATTTTGACGATCACCAGGGTAATATCATCTTCTTTTTTCTTCATTGGATAACGAAAATCTTCCAGCGCCCCCATGACGGCGTCGATGATATTGCGGGCGCTTTTGTCGGCATGGGCGCGGATGACCGCCTGAAGATTTTGTTTGCCGAACATCTGCCCGCGGGGATTGCGGGTTTCCCATATACCGTCAGTGCCGATGACGATAATCTGGCCGGATTTAATTTCGCGTTGACGCTGCTCGTAGATCGCTGTTTCCGAAATCCCCAAAGGCAGTCCTTGACCGCCAAGTTCATCAAAGGTATCCGCCGTGCTGTCATAAAAAAAAGCGGTGTCATGTCCGGCGCGAACCCAGCGCAATATCTTCTCACCGACATTAATTTCGGTGTAAAATAAGGTCATAAATTGGCCGGAGTCCTCGACGTCCCAAGTTACCTGGCGGTTGACATCGGATACAATTTCTGCCAGCGTCCCGGTTCTGGAAGCGCGTTGTCGTAGAAAGGCACGCGCGGTGGTCATCAGCAGGGCGGAAGATATTCCATGGCCTGACACATCTCCCACCACGACAACGATTTTGTTGCCGTCGCTTTCCAGGTAATCGTAATAATCTCCACCGGTTTCCTCACAGTAGTCACTTCTGCCCGCAATATCCAGGCCGTTGATCCGGGGGTCGGATTTTGGCAGTAGATTTTGCTGGACCTCCATGGCCAACTCCAGGGACTGGCGCAGGTGGTAATTTTCCTCCAGCCGGGGCCCCACTTCATTAAACACCCGGGCCATGTAGCCAAACTCGTCGTTCGTTCGGATATCCACGCGGGTGTCGAAGTTTCCGCGGGCAAGTCTGCGGGTCGCTTCTGCCAGCAACCGCATGGGCCGGGTGACGGTTCGTGAAAAGGCCAGCGCTAGGATGACAATGACCACCAGAATTCCGGCAATCCCGTAGTTGGTGAGGTCTAGCAGTCGCTGGATCTGGATCTGGATATATTCTTCTGACCGCAGTGCCGGTTCAAAAATGGCGGCTGACGGCGTGACCAGCACCAGGAATGTTTTTTCATGAATTGCGCCGTAGACCCACAGACAATCACAGTCGTTAGAATGCATGCGGCGGATATTGCTGCGCCCGTTTTCAAAATCATCGAGTACGGCTTGAAATTGATCCTGGTCATCGGCGTTCAGCCAGTCGGTGGTCAGGGGGGTTTGCCAGCGGTGCCGGCTGTCATCGGGGTCCTCCCGTACCATGATACGTGCCCCGCGTCTGCCGGTTTGCGGCTGGATTGCCGGGTAGACCACAAAAGCCCGGGTCTGGGGGGGGATATTTTCCAGCAGCAGCCGTTGCTCCAGAAAGTTGCGGATGGGCATGATCAAGGCGGTGGCGCCGGCGGTTTTACCGTGCGGACCTGTTACGGGCATGGAAACGGCCACCACCTGTCGGCCTGTTTCAGCATCGATAAACTGGTCGGTCCAATAGCCCCGGCCCATAAACGCCTGCCGGTACCAGGGCTGGTCCCGCGGGTCATAAGCGGCGGGGAAGTTGTCGTGACCGGGATAGACACTGTACAGGCCGTTTTGCAGGGCGGTATACTGCCAGATGACCAGATCCTTGAGGTAGTCGGACAGCCGGTGGTAAACCGGGGTCATGCCGGCCAGCCGCGCAATGTCACTTTTTACATTTTCCAGTTTGACACCCGGCGCTGCGTTAAACACTTGGGAGGCATAGGTCACCTTGAGCAATTCAACCTTATTGTCTGCAATGATGCGAAAGTGGTCCAGGGTGGTAACCAGGCCCCTGCGCAAAATGCGCTGGGGGCCAAAATTTTTGGCAAAATAGACCCCGTCTGTTGGTTCATCGACGGGACCGGCCAGATGATGTTCAACCTCGCCGGCCTGGAAGATCAGGGCGATTTCTAGTTGTTGGCGGCCTTGTCGGAGCATTTGGGCATAGGATTCGACGATAAGCTGCAGCCGGTCGGTGGCCTGCTGACTCAGATTTTTCCTGGCCCGCGAAACCAGTTCGTTGCTGAGCAGGCGCACGCCCCGAATTCCAACCATCCGCATTGTCCCCAGCGGCACGAGAGCAATCACCAACAGCAGTATCATCAGCTTCCAGCGGTAGCGCATGGACGCCTTTCCTCCTAAACGATGAAATTTAGACAACGATACGTTAGGCTTTTATCGGCAGCGATGCAACCGGAAACTGTGTCTATAAAAATATCGAAGACATCCTTGATTGTCAACGGCCGCATTGCCGTTAAAATTATCCTTGTCAATGGGTCGGAATTAATAGTAATGATTATTGTCTTGCATATAAAAGCCTCTGACGTGTGCAGGATGTTGGTTGGTTAACGTTTCAAAAGTCGGAGGGCTTCAGAGACAAGCGCACACCGAAATGTATAAAAACAGATGTGTGATCCCGCAAAGCGGGAGGCGTCAAGGAGCTTACCATGGCTGAGGCCGATACCCCCATTGTCAGGCGATCGTTATTTTCCTGGGTATTTCCAGGCAATTTGAAGTATCAACTGCTGCTTTTGCTGATCATTGTGGTTATGGTATTTGCGCGGGTATTGCCGCTGGAAATGCAAAAACGCATCGTCAACGAAGCGATTAATCTAAGAAAAATCGATCTGCTGCTTCGCTATTGCGGACTGTATCTATCGGCCGTTGTATTTGCCAGCGCGCTCAAATACTTGATTGCCATCTTGCAGACCCTCATTACCCAAAAAACCACGGCTCACATGCGCAAAGATCTGTATCGCCACATCCTGACGCTCCCGCTGAGTTTTTTCAGAAACACCCAGCCTGGAACCGTAGTCAATGCCTTGAGCGTGGAATTGACCATGCCCGGGAATTTTGTCGGTATGGCGGTGGCCTCCCCGGTGACCAATATTTTGACTCTGGCCGCCTTTGCCAGCTACCTGTTCTGGCTCAATCCACTGTTGGCCGCAGTATCTTTGAGCATTTACCCGCTGGTCCTTTTTTTGATCCCGGTGCTGCAGAGAGGTGCCAATCGTGCCAACAAGCGCCGGGTGGATGCCGCTCGGAAATTTTCCGCCCGGGTCGCAGAGTCCATTTCCGGAGTGCACGAAATCCACGGCAACGGTGCCTACCGCATCGAAAGCCGCAAATATGACATGCTGGTGGATCGGTTGCTGAAAATCAGGATCGTCTGGAGCCTGTACCGTTTCGGGGTTAAGACCGTCAATAATTTTTTTACCAGCCTGGGGCCTTTTCTGGTGTTTATCCTGGGGGGGTATTTGACCATCAAGGGGCGGCTGGAACTGGGAGCCCTGGTGGCGTTTTTGTCCGCCCAGGAAAAGCTTTATGACCCATGGAAGGAGCTCATCGAGTTTTACCAGATTTACCAGGATGCCAGCGTTACTTACAACAAGACCATGAGTTTTTTTGATCAGCAGCCCGATTATGCCCTTGAGCCCAAGGACCGTGAACCCTTTGACCTGGACGGCGGCTTGGAAGTCAAGGACCTGTCTTTTGTCACCGACAGTGGTATCCGGCTGCTGGACGGAATCAATCTGTCGCTGAAGCCTGGAGAACATTTGGCCGTTGTGGGATTTTCAGGCAGCGGCAAAAGCACCCTGGCGCTGTGCATCGGTCAGCTGT
>JAOZPY010000459.1 GCA_029932495.1 Desulfobacterales bacterium | reverse complement strand
GGGCCCAAACAGGTTCCTAAAGGATAGACTGTTGTCTCCATAGGTGGTCTTTTTTTCATTGGACTGCGTTTTTCCGCGGGTTTCCAGTTGCGACTTGCATAACAGGCCATCAAGCCAGAAGGCTAGGAGGCTGGAAAGCTTAGTAAAGGGTAAAAACCTTTTTAAGCCTTCTGGCTTGCTAATTTTCGGGCCTGCCGAGGGATGAATATACATTCACTTTCATTATCCTTCCTCGTTATTCAGGAACCTTATTTTATCCTTTTAAACTATCTGTTGTTATGGATTTAATAAACTGAAAATACTGATATATAAATAGATATAAATTTGTTTGCCCAAGGGGTTTTTTAGCTTGACAGTAGCGTTAGAGTTTTGTTAATGAATGAATGTTCATTCATTATTATGCAAATCAGGAGGCTATTATGCAAAAAAAGATCCGAAACGCCGCTGTTATCGGCTCCGGGGTCATGGGCGGGGGCATCGCCGCCCTGCTGGCAGCTGCCGGAGTCAACACCCTGTTGCTGGACATTGTGCCCTTTGACCTCAAAGAGGACGAAAAAAATGATCCGGCCGCCCGCAATCGTATTGTAAAAGCGGGCCTGGATGCGGTCCTGGCGTCACGGCCCGCGCTGCTGATGCACAAAAAAGACCTGGATCGCATCAGTATCGGCAACATGGAGGATGATGTCGATAAAATCGCGGAAGTTGACTGGATTGTCGAGGTCGTGGTGGAAAATTTGCAGATCAAAAAAGATCTGTTCAAACGCATCGAGCCGCTGAGGCGTGGGCAAACGATTGTGTCCTCCAACACTTCCGGGATTCCCCTTAAAGCCATGTCCGAAGGGCTGGGCAAGGAGTTCCGGCAGCATTTTTTGGGGACGCATTTCTTCAACCCCGTCCGCTACATGAAACTGTTGGAGATTATCCCCGGACAGGACACCCTGCCTGAGGTGCTTGAATTTATGGCTGATTTCGGTGAGCGCAGGCTGGGCAAGGGCATTGTCTGGGCCAAGGATACGCCCAACTTCGTCGGCAACCGCATCGGCGTTCAAGGAATGGTCAAGGCGATTCAACTGATGCTCGAAGACGGCTTAAGCATTCCGGAGGTGGACGCTCTGCTGGGGCCGGTAATGGGCCGGCCCAAAACAGCCATGTTTAAAACCGCCGATATCGTGGGACTGGATGTCCTGGCCCATGTGGCAGCCAATACATATGAGATGGTAACCGAGGATGAAGACCGGGACAGTTTTGTGATGCCGGATTTTATCAACGTCATGATCGATAAAAAGCTGCTGGGCAAAAAAAGCGGCAGCGGATTTTACAAAACCGATCTGACGCCGGACTGGAAAAAAGTCCGCAAAGTGATCGATCCGGACAGCCTCGAATACAGGGAGTATGAGCCCCCCGGCTTTGCGTGTCTGGAAGCCGCCCGCAAGGCCAGGGGCCTGCCTGAAAAGATGAAGGCCGTGGTTTACGGGGACGACCGGGGTGCCCGTTTTGTCTGGAAAGCCTTGGCTGCCAACCTGATTTATGCTGCCAACCGGATCCCGGAAATTGCCGACACCATCGTGGAAATCGACAATGCCATGAAGTGGGGGTTTAATTTCGAAATGGGGCCTTTTGAAACCTGGGATGCCATCGGGCTCTCACAGTCGGTTGAAAAAATGGAAGCCGAGGGCCTGGCCGTACCGCAAAAAGTAAAGGCCATGCTGGCTGCCGGGCATACCTCCTTTTACAAAACCCAAGACGGCAAACTTTTTTTCTATGATTTTGCCGACGAAACCTACAAGGAACGGGAGGTCAATGAGAACATTATTTCCCTGGCAGCTCTAAAGTCCACCGGCCAGGTGGTGCAGGAAAATGACTCGGCCTCCCTCATCGATCTGGGTGATGGTGTTTTCTGCCTGGAGCTGCATACCAAGATGAATGCCTTGAACCAGGAGATCATCGAATTTTTGCCGGTGGTCCGGCAGACCGTTGATGAGAATGCGGCCGGGCTGGTCATCGGAAACCAGGCCGGAGGCATGCCCGGGGCTTTTTCCGCCGGTGCCAATCTTTTTGATGTGGTCGCCGCCGTCAGGGAAGAGCGCCTCGGTGATATTGAAACAATGATTGCCGGTTTGCAGTATGGCATGATGGACCTGCGACATGCACCATTTCCCGTGGTGGCCGCTCCCTTCGGCCTCGCGCTGGGCGGTGGCTGCGAGCTGTGCCTGGCTTCCGATAGAATCGTGGCCCACAGCGAACTATACATGGGGCTGGTGGAAATCGGCGTGGGACTATTGCCCGGCGGCGGCGGATGCCTGAACCTGTATCGCAAGTTTCTCGAGTCGATTCCGGAGGCGGTGACGGATATGGATCTGGCCAAATTTTTTATTCCCGTGTTTATGTCCATTGCCATGGCCAAGGTGTCCACCTCGGCTGCCGAGGCGCGGGCCAATGGATTTCTGGGCCCTGCGGATCGAATTGTTTTCAATCGCGATCACCTGATCGGCGAAGCGAAAAAAGAAGTGCTCAAAATGGTCGCTGACGGGTATGCGCCGCCGGTCAAGCGCAAGATCCGGGTTCTGGGCCAGGCGGCTCAGGGCATGGCGGCAACCCAGCTGGCCGATATGCTCAGCGGCAAATTTGTCAGTGAGTATGACGCGTTTCTGGCCCGGCGAATCGCCTATGTCATCAGCGGCGGCGAAGTCCGTGAAAACAGTGAAATCGAGCCGGATGTCATTTTAACCTTGGAGCGCCAGGCGTTTATTGATTTTCTCAAAGAAGAAAAAACCCAGGCCCGCATCGAGCATATGCTGAGCACGGGCAAACCCTTGAGGAATTAATAACAGAAATGGATCTTTTTCCGATAGGCAGCGTTGGCCGCGAGTTTTAGATCTCGACGCACTATCACGACCCGAAATGGTTATTTTCACGATGAGCTTCGTTCTCCGCGGATTTATATCGTCGACGTACTAACCGTACGCCTCCTCATAAATCCTTGTGCGGTCTTGCTCATCGCGAAAGTTCCTCATTTCTTCATTCGGAATAATTTGTGACAGCGGTTTTGAGCCGCGACAACACAGGAGGATTTGAAAATGCGCGACGCTTATATCGTCACATCCATCAGAACCCCGGGGTGCAGGAGAAAAAAGGGGGCCTTTCGCGATACCCGTCCGGAGGACCTGCTGTCTTTTATTT
>JAOZPY010000458.1 GCA_029932495.1 Desulfobacterales bacterium | reverse complement strand
ACATCCAGAATAGAGATCAACCCCCGCCGGTAGCGGGTGGTTACAAACTGCAGACTGCGTTTAAAAACCTCGATGTTCTCATGGGCAATCTGCAGCCGCCGTTCAATGGCCTCCATCTGCAGGTAAAGGGAGATGGACTCGGCAACAACGGCCTGGGCCACTGTGCGGCGATTTTCCTCCTGCTGGAGTATATCCTGCCAGGCGGCCCGGGAGGCTTTTGCCAGCCGACTCCACAGGTCGAGTTCAAAAGAGGCCGGCCCCACCAGTTCATAGGTGTCGGCCATCCGGGCGGACTGCAGGCCCCGTTCCGGAAGCCGCCGACGGTCCTTACTGCCGGAAATGCTTGCGCTGGGGAAACGATCGGCACGGATCTGCACATAACGGGCCCGAACTTCCAGCACACGGGCAGCCGCCTGTTTGATATCCCAGTTGTTTTTAAGAACGTCGTCGACCAGGCGGTTAAGATCGTCATCGCCGAAAATCTTCCACCAGCAATCACCGGCAGCCAGAGGTTCAGCGGCCTGGGGGGTATACTCGTAAGCGCTCGGCGTGTGAAACCCCGCAGCGGGTTGTTGGTAATCCGGCCCCAGGTTAATGCACCCGTGCAGCACAAAACAAGTTGTCACTGTCAAAAAGCAATACGAAATCATACCTTTCATTTGTCACTCCCCCGGTTGCCGCCGGCAATGCCGTTGAGCGAAAATTCAACCAAATGATCAACCAAGCGGGTTTTGAGGTCATTGTCGGAACTTGTTCCGAGAACGGACTTGATCAGGGGGTGGGACAGGTTAAAATACAGCACCATGGCCATGATGCTGAAAGCGTTCAAAATCGCCTGCTCTTCATCCACATCGACAGGCATGGCCGTCCGTAAATCCGCGATCAAACTGCCCAGCAGCGGACGGAACACCCGCTCGACAACCAGTTCGAAGGCTTCAGTGGGCTGGCATAGCTCCCCGACGATCAGCCGCAGATGCCGCCTGCGCGCCTCATTGCTCAGGGGGCCATCCAGAAAGGCCCGGGCCAGTGAATGCACTACGGTATCGGCAGAAGGAACCGGGGTGGTCTTGATCGAATTTTGAAAGCTTTGCCGGACACGCTCGGCCCGGGGCAGCCAACGCTGCCGATACACCTCCAGATACAGGTTCTGCTTGTTGCCAAAATGGTAGTTCACCGCCGCCAGGTTGCATCGAGCCGCCCCGGTGATCTCCCGGATACTGACGGCATGATACCCCTTGAGGGCGAAAAGAGCCTCGGCCTCATCTAAAATGCGCTCCCGGGTATGCTCATTGCGATGGTTTTTCAATTGGAATCCTGTCGGTTCATTATGCTTCATTCTTGCCTGCAAAACCTGCCATGGTGGGGCCTGACAATTCAAACGTTCGTATCAAACGAATGTTTGAACGTCAAGATAAATTTCCCCCCGCCAATGGACAAATCTCAAAACCAGGCTTAGATTTATTGAATAATGTTTCCTGTTGTTCTATAAAGGCTTGCGAATTCTGGGATTTGTGTTTATCAGAAGAATTGGAAATGAACCGCTCCGGGACCAACCGGAGCAACCCCTCCCCCGTGGACTGGAATCGAATCTGCTGACAGGAGCTGTAATGAGCGAAAAGTTGAAATCTCTGGGACTGTGCCTGGGCGCATCAACGGTTACCATCGTTCAGCTGGAAATGGACGGCCAGCGACCGAAAATCATAGATTATTCTCTTCACCCCCACGAAGGCAACCCCAAGCAAACCCTGGCGGCGGCCCTTGAACAGCTTGATATGGAATCTTTTGACCGCATTGCCGCCACCGGCAGAAAATTCTGCCGGTTTGTTAATTTATCCTCCATTGCCGAACCCGAAGCTGTTGAACATGCCTATCCCTATGTCAAACCCCCGGATATAAACTGCCCGGCCGTGGTTTCCGCCGGTGGTGAAACCTTTATGGTCTATGCCTTGGACCGTTCGGGACGCATCGCCAATGTCATTACCGGCAACAAGTGCGCCTCGGGCACCGGTGAATTCTTTTTGCAGCAGCTGCGACGGATGAATGTCACCCTGGATGAAGCCGCCAACTGGGCGGCAGTGGAAAATCCCCACCATGTGTCGGGGCGTTGCTCGGTTTTTTGCAAATCGGACTGCACCCATGCCACCAACAAGGGTATTCCGAAGTCCCGGGTCACCGCCGGACTTTGCAAGATGATGGCCAACAAAATCCTGGAGCTCTTAAAAAAATTGGACCGGCGCAATATCATGATCACCGGTGGAACAGCCCTCAATCAGATGATGATCGAATACTTGCGTCAGGAAATCCCCGGCCTGATTGTACCCGACGAGGCGCCCTATTTTGAGGCCCTGGGCGCAGCCCTGTGGGCACTGGAAAACAAAACCGCTGCTTTTCCGGGGATGGCCAACCTTTTTTTGACGGAAGTGGCCTCCTTCGAGCACCTGCCACCGCTGAAAAACTTCGCCGATCAGGTGCAGTTTAAAACCATGGGCACCGACACCATAAAGCCTGCAGACGTCTGCATCCTTGGCCTGGATGTAGGATCCACCACCACCAAAGCTGTTTTACTGCGAAAATCAGACAATGCGATGCTGGCTTCCATCTACCTGCGGACCAACGGGGACCCGGTGGGTGCCTCCCGCAATTGCTACCGGGCCATCTTCAAGCAGGTAAAGCAACAAACCGACCCTTCCGGCATTTCCATTGTCGGGCTGGGGGTCTGTGGCTCCGGCCGTCAGATCGCCGGACTGCACGCATTGACCGATGCGGTGATCAATGAAATTATCGCCCATGCAGCAGCGGCCGTACACTTTGATCCCGGGGTGGATACCATTTTTGAAATCGGGGGCCAGGATGCGAAATACACTTACATCACCGCCGCCGTGCCTTCCGACTATGCCATGAATGAAGCCTGCTCGGCGGGAACCGGGTCTTTCCTGGAAGAATCAGCCCTGGAAACCCTGGGGGTCCAGATGGAGGACATCGCCGATATCGCCCTCAAAGGACAGCGGCCTCCGAATTTTAACGACCAGTGCGCGGCCTTTATCGCCTCGGACATCAAAAACGCCATCCATGAAGGCGTGGAACATGAGGACATCGTCGCCGGGCTCGTGTATTCGATCTGCATGAACTATTCCAACCGCGTCAAGGGCAACCGGCCGGTGGGCGAAAAGGTCTTCATGCAGGGCGG
>JAOZPY010000457.1 GCA_029932495.1 Desulfobacterales bacterium | reverse complement strand
CATTTTCCTTGCCCACGTCCGCCCGGAACTGCCGGATGGCCTCCAGAAAGGGCAGGCTCTCGATGTCACCGATTGTACCGCCAATCTCGACAATCACGATGTCCACCCCGTTGGCAGCCAGGTGGATGCTCTGTTTGATCTCATCGGTAATGTGCGGAATCACCTGGACCGTTCCGCCCAGGTAATCCCCCCGCCGCTCCTTGGTGATGACGGAATGGTATATCTTGCCGGTGGTAAAATTATTGTCACGCCCCAGCTTGGCGTGGGTAAAACGTTCGTAATGACCAAGGTCCAGGTCTGTTTCAGCACCGTCATCGGTGACGAACACCTCCCCGTGCTGAAAGGGATTCATAGTCCCCGGATCGACGTTGATATAGGGGTCCAGCTTCTGGAGGGTTACCGTAAGCCCCCTGCTTTCCAGCAAAGCACCGATGGCAGCCGAAGCCAGTCCTTTGCCGAGAGATGACAGCACGCCGCCGGTCACGAAAATAAATTTTGTATTGTCTGCCATATGGTTACCTCGAGTGTCGCCAGATTATTATTACCTGTCCGCCTTAAAAAGAGAAAACCCCCTTGTGCACTGCCCAAAGGGGTTCATGTCAAAGCCGGTAGAAAAAGATATCGGCACTGGGTGGGGATTTTAATGGGTCCCTCTCCTTGCAAATGTCAGTTGGTTTCGGGCCGATTGCCTTTACCATTTTTAATTTTTTATCATAAAATATCCGGTGAAAAAAGTAAAGATCGAATTCGCTGAATTTGATCTTTTTTGAAACCACTTCTAATCGAAAAGGCTCTGGAACTCCTCAATGGCTTTCTGGACCTCGCTGGACTGCCCGGGCAGTTGCTCATCCGCCGGTTTGGGCGGTTGCCTCTGGTAAACGGTCTGCAGTTGGTCGATATCGAAAAGTTCTCTGGAAAACGGTGCATTTTCCTCAAAATTGATGCTCCGGCATTCGCGTACCAGATTACCGTCCTGATAAAATTCAATTCGCGACGGGTAGCGGGTTTTGCCGATTTTCCACCATTGCAGATAATGGACCTCCAGTGCGCCCGCTCCGGAATCGTCACCGGCCGGCTGGATAATCCAGCGCATTGGCAGCAGGGTTTCCTTGTCGACCCATAGCTGGGGAACAGACTCATCCGGATAATCAGCCCCCAGCACAAAAGCAATTTTACCTTCATAGCGCCCCAGGCTGGATATGGACACATCCACCCCCAGCTGCGTGAGCCTGTCGGAAAGCGTCTCCCGGGACCGGTAAAGCAGTATGTCCTTGTAAAGCTCAAAGCGGTTTTCGGCATTGTCCACGATGTAGCCGTCAATAATGGTCAGGGTGCGGCCGGCGTTAAAAATATAGATTCGCTGCGATCCGGGGGACCTCACATCCGAACGAAATGCCTTTGAAAAGATGTAGCGCAGGGATTCGTCAAGTTCAAGCGGCTGTTCCGGTGGCGGCTCACTGGCGGGGATGGGCGGCAGCATTGCGCTGTCGGGATTATCATCCATCGAATCAAGGGCTTTTTCAGCTGCCGCCTCATCAACCTTTGCCGATGGTTCAAGCCGGTGAAAAATCAGTTTCTGGGAGACAAAAAGGCTTTGGGCCGTACCGAGCCGGTCAACCATCAATTCGAGGATGTGGGGGCCCTCCAGCACGTAAGCCCGGCCAGGAAGGGCCCACATCCAGCAAGCAGCGATGATTACCAGCATTTTCAGGTGATGTTTCATTCTCCTACAGCACTTCCTGGGCAAACATGGCGGCTTCACCAAGTTCTTCTTCGATGCGCATCAACTGGTTGTATTTTGCCAGTCGATCACTGCGCGACATGGAGCCCGATTTGATCTGACCGCCGTTGACCCCCACCACCAGATCGGCGATGAAAGTGTCCTCGGTTTCACCGGAGCGGTGAGAAACCACCGTGGTATATCCCACCTCTTCGGCCATCTGGATGGTATCCAGGGTTTCAGTGACCGTTCCGATCTGGTTGAGTTTGATCAAAATGGAGTTGGCAATTCCCTGTTCGATGCCTTTAGCAAAAATCTTCGGATTGGTGACGAAAATATCATCTCCCACAAGCTGCACCGCCCCCTCCAGCCGATCGGTCATCAGTTTCCAGCCGGTCCAGTCGTCTTCGGCAAGGCCATCTTCCAGGGAAACAATCGGGTAACGGCTGATGAGATCCTCGTAATAGTCGATCATTTTAGCCGCTGTCAGTCTTTTCTTTTCCGATGCCAGCACGTATTTCCCATTTTTGTAAAATTCATTGGCCGCCGAATCCAGCCCGATTCCGATGTCTTTTCCCGGTTTGTAGCCGGCGTTTTTAATGGCGGTCAGGATAAACTTGATGGCCTCCTCGTTTGACTTCAGGTCCGGCGCAAAGCCCCCTTCATCACCAACGCTGGTGTTGAGTTTTTTCTCTTTAAATATGGACTTTAAATGATGAAATGTTTCGGCGGCCATCTGCACCGCCTGGGCAAAAGTCTTGGCGCCAAAGGGGATGATCATGAATTCCTGGATATCCAGATTGTTGGCCGCGTGTGCACCGCCATTGATGATGTTCATCATCGGAATCGGCAGAAAGCGGGCATTGATACCACCCAGGTACCGGTAAAGAGGCAGCCCGTAAGCATCCGCTGCGGCCCTGGCGGCGGCCATGGAAACACCCAGGATGGCATTGGCACCGAGTTTGGCCTTGTTGGGCGTTCCATCCAGGGCAATCATACGTTTGTCCAGCGCCACCTGGTCGGCGGCATCCATGCCCTGAATTGCAGGGGCAATCGTACTGAGTACATTTTTTATCGCCCGGGTCACCCCTTTGCCGCCGAACCGTTTGGAACGCTTGTCCCGCAGTTCCAAAGCTTCGCGTTTGCCGGTGGAAGCGCCCGAGGGCACAGCAGCCCGCCCCATGGCCCCGCAGGCCAGGTGCACATCGACTTCGATGGTGGGATTTCCCCTGGAATCCATAATCTGTCTTGCCTTAACATCAACGATTGCAGTCATATCGACCTCCCCTGGTAGCTGTGATGGTACGGTTGGGTTGCTGGAAATCCGAATCTTGACAAATTTGAAAGAAATGTTACTCTGCTTGCGTCCGGATGTCAAGTGAGGGAAAAGGCTAAAGATGAAAGGTCAAAGGGTATAACTCAACTTTCGGGTTTCATATTCAAATTGTTCTTTGACAAGCCGACACACTG
>JAOZPY010000456.1 GCA_029932495.1 Desulfobacterales bacterium | reverse complement strand
GCCAAGCGGTTTAATGAAAAGCTGAGCAGCATTCAGCATTTTTTCAAACCCCAGGAAGCCGAAGTTTACAAAAAGCAAAACCAGGTCATCATCCGCTTGAAGGCCATGCAGTTTCCCATAGGCCAGAGTGTGATCCTGCCGGAAAACTACGCCCTGCTCAGCAAGGTCCAGCATGCCATCCGTACCTTCGGGGAGCCGGAAGTCATCATCGGCGGCCATACGGACAGCACCGGTTCAGAGGAGTTAAACGAGCACCTGTCGCAAAAACGCGCCGATGCCGTACGGCAGTACTTCGTGGCCAACGGAACTTTGCCCTATGAAAAAATTATCGCCGTCGGCTATGGTTCAATGCGGCCGATTGCCTCCAACGCCACCCAGCGCGGCCGGGCCATGAACCGGCGCATCGACGTCATCATCACACCGGAAGCCGGCAAAATCCAATAACGCCGGCCCTCGGAGCCAGGCACTGCAAACAGGCATAAAAAAAGGGGCCCATATGAGCCCCTTTTTTATTCTCATCCAATTGGTCTAATGGTCAGCGGCACCGTAGCCGGTACCATCATGCGGGCCCTGCGCGGCGTTTCCGGTCCCGTCTCCGGGACCATGGCCTGACCTGTGCCCGGCATCAGAGCCATGACCGGTGCCAGCATCCCGATTCCGATAACAATCCACAGTAATTTTTTAATCATGGTATCTTCCTTTCCGTTGTAAAAACTGTTTAACGTTATATTGAATGATAATTGGCGACTCTTTTTTTATTTCCTCCTTTCTGCGCTGTTTTAAAATTCTCAACTCTTTTGTCTGTTAAACGTCCTCCAGCGCTAAAGGTTACAGCAAATCATTATTTTTCGGTCATCTTGCTGCAATATTTTGCTGACAGTCCCTTATAATTCCAGTTATTGCAATCGGGGAGGAAAAAGAAACTTCGGAAAAACCTGTAGGAAAGTCAAAAATGGAAGAAGCGGGTTTCAGGACTTTTTTGGATCGTCGTCTGCCGATCCATATTCAGCCGGTAATAATGTGCCGCACAGCCGGCCGCCAGCAACAGCCAACCGCTGATGATAAACCCAATGATTTTTTTCACGTCTGCCGGGTCACCTCGAGAACCGAATTTTCTCCGCCAAAATCATCTTGTTCACGGGTCAAAACGGTCGGATCGGCCAGCTGGCGATCACCCTCAAGAATATAACTGTACCGATATTCTCCGACAGGCAGGTCCAGGGTTATTTCCCAGTAACCGCTGCTGCCGGTTTTGTTCATCGGCACCGCTTTCCACTTGGTGAAACTGCCGGTGATTGCGACCTGTTTGGCCCCCGGCTGATAAATAACAAATCTGTGGGCGTCCGATGGTATAAAGCAGCGCGGCATTGTCGGCGTCCCGGCCATAGCGTTCCAGGTAGCGGGTAAAGCTTTCCTGCATAATGTCGCTGGCAAGATAATAATCTGCCGTACAGCGCATGAGGTATGCAAAAAAGCCATCCTTGTGCTTGTTATAAAATGCTCGGAATCTTTTCACCCTGGTTATTTAACGTCCTGTGCGTGGAAAGGTTACAGCTTAAACTGAGCGTTTCAAATTTTAAAATCAGGGGATCAGGCGGTTTTTTTTACCGGGTATACCCGGCAGCACAGCCCCCGCAAGTTATCCGATCCAATCTCTGGGCTAAGCGGGGACTGATCGTCGGTGAGTATGTTGAGATTGGACTGCGCCCAGCCGGATAAAACATCCGCTTTTTTCTCGGGAAACCACCAGCCGAAATCCGTACATACCACCCGCGGGTCCAGTTGGTCCGAAAACACTGCTTTTTGCTTTATCCGACCCCGCCGGGTTTCAATGTAAACCCACCGGTCCGCTTCTATACCCAGGCGGGCAGCGGTTTTAGGGTGAATAAAAACCTGCGGCTGCGGATGACCGCGGCGCAATGATTTAATCTGCCGGCCGCAGGAGTGAAGATAGAAAACGGATTTGCGGGTCGTCAACACCAGGGGATAGGCCTTTGCCAGCTGCGGATCACCGGCAGGAGTGCCCGGCGGCTCATGGTAGACGGGCAGCGGGTCAAATCCCCACGATGCCAGCTGCTGCGAGTACAGTTCGGCTTTGCCGGAAGGCGTTGCAAACCCCTGTTTCTCGTATTTGCAGTATTCGATGGCACCGGCGGCCAGCCCTTTATTGCGGAACTGCTCGAATGTCAGCCCGATGGGTTTTAAAACCGTATCGAGCAATGATTGGCTGTTGTCCCAGAACAGATCACCCAGGCCCAGTCGCACGGCCAGCTCACGGGTAATGTCCAGATCCGACCGGCATTCACCAACGGGTGCCACCGCCTGCTGCTGGATCTGGGCATAAGGGTAATAGGGCGGAGCGACAACATTGTCGAATTCCAGAAAGGTGGCGGCCGGCAGCACGATGTCCGCCACGGCGGCGGTGGGAGTCATGAAAAAATCCGCCACCGCTAAAAAATTCAATCGCCTGAACGCCTGATAGGTTCGGCTGGCATGGGTGTAAGTCAACAAAGGATTTGATGCATGCACATACACGCTTTTGATCCGGTATGGGTCTTCCGCTAACATGGCGTTTACCAGATCCGTCGGCGGCACGCGCTTGTAAAGGGGCAGGCGTTTATGCCCGGCGCCGGCCCGTTTTTTCCACGTTTGTTCCGCCAGTCGGCTTCTCATGGAGATCTCCACCGCCCCGGCGCCGGCCAGCGGATAAGACGGCAGCACATCCCCGCCCGGGACATCGAGGTTGCCGGTCAGCGCTTTTAGAATCGACAGGGCCCGGCAAGTCTGAAAACTGTTCACCCCATGGTCCACGGCGTTACCCCACTGGATGCAGGCCGGGGCGGTGGTGGCATAAAGCCGGGCGGCCTTTTCAATCACAGTGGTAGGAATCCATGTAATTTCTGATACTTCTCGCGGGCTGTACTGTTGTACATGCTTTTTGAGCCGCCGGAACCCAATGGTATGCTGCCGCACAAAGGACCGGTCATACAGCTGTTCATTGATAATCACATGGATCAGCCCCAGGGCCAGGGCCAAATCCGTTCCCGGCCGCAGGCGCAGCCAGATATGGCTTTTGCGGGCCATGACCGACGGCATCGGGTCCACCACCACCAGCTGCATTCCCCGGCCAAGCTGCCGGACGGCCCGGTGATGCTCCCCGATGCGGGTTTCGGCCAGGTTGGCGCCCCAGACCACAA
>JAOZPY010000455.1 GCA_029932495.1 Desulfobacterales bacterium | reverse complement strand
AGCCCTACGTTAAAAAGCTGGAAGAATTTGTGGAAAAAAAGGCTGGATAACTGGAAGAACAGTAGTGAGCTTCAAGAACATCCGGACTTTCAACTGCCGCAAGGAAAAATGCAGCCTGTGGGTTATCTGTGCCAGCAACACAGCGTGCGGTTGGACAGACCGGTAAAGGCATATGATAAATGGGTAAATCGTATACCCAATGTTTATCGGGATGCCGTGCTGGAACAAGAGACGGATTCCACAATCAAGCAAGCGGATGATCCGTATTGCATGGCAACAATCAAACATTATCGAAGCCTGATTCCTATGGCGCAGGAGCATCGCAAACCCATATTTAACCTGACTTCGGCAGATGGCGCAATCGGCAGTCATGCCAACGCCGTGCAAGACGCAAAAAAAGATTTTCAGAAGCTGGCAAAAAAAATCGCTGATCAGATGGGTATGACTCTATGAAAAGGAACTATCACCAACAAAATTTGCCTCTACCCGGCATGGAGTCTGCCGCAAAGCCGCAAGGGCCGGTGGAATGCCTGGGCATGACCTTCGAAAACGACGAGATGCGCAGGGAGTATTTCCTGGAGAAGCTTCGTGAGAAACTCAAGGACCCGGACTTCCGGAAGATTGAGGGTTTTCCGATTGGCGAGGATGAGGATATCCTGGCTTTGTCTGATCCGCCGTATTACACCGCTTGCCCGAATCCGTTTATCGAGGATTTCATTAAGCACTATGGGAAGCCGTATGACCCGAATGTGCCTTATAGCCGGGAGCCGTTTGCGGCGGATGTGAGCGAGGGAAAGAACGACCCCATCTATAACGCGCACTCCTACCACACCAAGGTGCCGCACAAGGCCATCATGCGATACATCCTTCATTACACCGAACCAGGAGACATCGTATTTGATGGGTTCTGTGGGACGGGCATGACGGGTGTGGCGGCGCAGATGTGTGATGATCGGACAACAGTGGAATCGCTTGGATATAGAGTTGATAAAGAGGGTGTTATCTACCAGCAAACAGAAGAAGAACCACGGATAAACACGGATAAACACGGATTAAAAAATGAAAATCGGTGTCCATCGGTGTCCATCCGTGGTTCAAAATGGGTTCCTTTTTCCAAATTAGGAGCCCGCCGGGCGATTTTGAATGACCTTTCTCCTGCCGCAACGTTTATTGCGTACAACTATAACACGCCGGTTGATGTCACAGCTTTTGAACAGGAAGCAAAACGCATTCTAAAGGAAGTTGAGGAAGAATGCGGTTGGATGTATGAGACAAAGCACGATGGAAGCAAAGATATTAACGGTAATGAGATAAAAGGAAAAATTAATTATACAGTCTGGTCTGACGTATTTATTTGCCCCGAATGTGCTGGAGAAGTGGTTTTCTGGGAAGCGGCAGTGAATAAAGATGCTGGGAAAGTGAAGGATACATTCCTTTGCCCTCATTGTCAGGCACAATTGACCAAACGAAAAATGGATCGGGCATGGACGACTAAATTTGATTCGGCGCTCAAGAAAACGATCAAACAGGCAAAACAGGTGCCGGTATTGATTAATTACACAGTAGGAGGAGCGCGTGGCAGATTTGAAAAAAGACCTGATGAAAGTGATTTGGCGTTAATTGAAAAAATTGAAAACAGTGATATTCCTTATTGGTTTCCTTTCGACCGCATGATGGAAGGAAAGGAATCAAGACGCAATGATAAATTCGGTATTACCCATGTGCATCATTTTTATACCAAACGAAATTTGTGGGTGCTGGGGGCAGTATTACATCATGCTTTTCAATCCAATAATGCTCGGCTGATTATTTGGGTTACCGCCAGCATGATTCGTACAACTAAAATGTATAAGTTTACTCTTGACAGAAAAATGGGGACAGTGAGTGGAACTTTATATATTCCTTCACTGTGGACTGAAAATGGAGCATTTAAATTATTGAACTACAAAATTGGTGACATGAAAAAGGCAGGTAGTGCAATTGACAGTAACGTTACCTTTTGTGGGTCTTTTGAAAAAACAACGATACTGGATAATTATGTTGATTATCTCTTTATCGATCCCCCATTCGGATCAAACCTAAACTATTCCGAACTTAACTTCCTTTGGGAATCGTGGCTAAAGGTATTTACCAACAACAAGTCTGAAGCAATTGAAAACAGCGTCCAAAGAAAAGGTCTCGCCGAATATCGTCAATTAATGACAACATGTTTTAAAGAAGCCTATCGGGTGCTTAAACCAGGTCGTTGGATGACGGTTGAATTTTCCAACACCAAGGCATCTGTTTGGAACAGCATTCAAACGGCACTTTCCGAAGCGGGTTTTATCATTGCCAACATTTCAGCTTTGGACAAGCAGCAAGGCAGTTTTAAGGCTGTTAATACGCCAACTGCCGTTAAACAAGATCTGGTAATCTCAGCCTACAAACCCAACGGCGGTTTTGCAGAACGGTTTCTGGACGAAGCGTCCACCGAAGAAGGCGTCTGGGATTTTGTCCGCACCCATCTGAAATATCTCCCTGTCATCAAGAAACAGGGTGGGGATCTTGTTCCTGTTCCTGAACGCGATCCTCGTATTCTCTTTGATCAGATGGTGGCCTACTATGTCCGCAAGGGTTATCCGGTTCCCATTTCCAGCCAGGAGTTCCAGTCTGGCCTACCCAAAATCGCGTTTGAAAGAGATGGAATGTATTTCCTGCCTAATCAGGTGGCCGAATATGACCGCAAGAAAATGCTGGGCGGTGGCAAGCAGATCCAAATGTCGCTGTTTGTTTCAGATGAAGCATCAGCCATTGCCTGGCTGCGCAATCTGATCAGACAAAAACCGCAAACTTTCAAGGATATTAATCCGCTGTTCATGAAAGAGATCGGCGGCTGGCAGAAGCATGAAAAAGCCCTGGAGCTGTCGGAACTGCTGGAGCAGAACTTTCTCCGCTACGATGGCACGGGTGAGGTGCCCAGCCAGATTCACAGCTACCTCTCCTCAAATTTCAAAGAGCTGCGTAACCTTCCCAAGGACGACCCGGCATTGCGGGCCAAAGCCAAGGACCGCTGGTACGTACCCGATCCGAATAAGGCCGGCGACCTGGAGAAACTGCGCGAGCGAACGCTATTGCGCGAGTTCGAGGAGTATCGTGCATCAAAGCAGAAACGTCTGAAGGTCTTTCGTCTTGAAGCCGTCCGCGCCGGGTTCAAGAAGG
>JAOZPY010000454.1:1293-3199 GCA_029932495.1 Desulfobacterales bacterium | reverse complement strand
GTTCTGATGCTACCCGCCAAAAGGCTCTCGTTTAAACGGAAACGATGTGAGCTGTTCTTTTTCTTTCTATAAAATAATCTACTAGCTGCTAGTATTTTTGTCAAGAAAAATACCACAATTAATGACTCATCGATGTTCAATGACTGGAAGATATTGCGCTGCTTGCGGCATAAGTCAGTCGAGCGGGCCATTGCAATTGCTTTTCTTTTTGCTGGGTATATTGAAGCTTTAAAAAAGTGGGTCATCTCCTAATCCATTGCCACTAATTACCGCAGACCAAATAGGTTGTTTTCAATTAAACAGGCTGTATCGCGGGGATTTCAAAGGACAACGAATCCGCCATATCAAACCCTGGAATCCTTGAAACCTTTCTTCCGACTAAATGTGAACAACCATCAATTTAAAAGTTTATGAAATATTATCATCGAACACAATTCATCTCTGTTTCTATTGCAACCGGCTGATTTTTTCGATATAAATAAAATTTTTAATTGGTTTTTATCTGATTTTTATCTGGGAGTTTAGGTGTTTTAAAATGCCGTTGCCTTTGCAACTGATCCATATCGATGCTGATGACCGCTAAATTTTCCATTGCCGTCGTCTCTATGGCGGGACTGTTTCCCGGTGCCGCTGATCTTCAGACATACTGGCAAAACATATACAACGGCGTTGAGGCTGTCACGGATGTGACGGCAGATCGCTGGGGAATCGATCCCGCGTTAATGTACGATCCCGATGGCGGACCGGACAAAGCAATTTCCCTTCGCTGCGGGCTGGTGGATTCATTTGCCTTTGACCCCTCCGGATTCGATATTCCCGCTGACCTGCTGAAGAAGCTCGACCCGCTTTACCACATGGTCCTGCACGTCGGCCGCCAGGCCGTTGCCCCCCTTAAACCCCTGAACCGCCAGCGGGCGGGCGTGATTTTGGCGGCTATCGCGCTTCCCACGGATACCGCCTCGCGGATTACGGCCGGGCTGCTGGGGCCTGTTGTTGAGCAGGCCCTTTTTAGCAATTCCCAAAATCCAGGGGCCTTTTTTCCTTTCGAAACATTTGACAACCGCCATTATCTTGGCGGTCAGGTAACTGGTCTGCCGGCCGGTCTGCTTGCCCGGGCGCTTGGCCTTGGCGGTGATAGCTTCACCCTCGATGCAGCCTGTGCCTCCTCTCTTTATGCAATTAAGCTGGCCTGCGACGAACTGATCGCTCATCGGGCTGACGCCATGCTGGCCGGCGGTGTTTCCCGGCCCGATTGCCTGTTCACCCAGGTGGGATTCAGCCAGTTAAAAGCCTTGTCGCCCTCCGGGCGATGCGCCCCTTTTGATCACAAGGCCGATGGGCTGGTGGTCGGTGAAGGTGCCGGCCTGCTGGTCCTCAAACGTCTTGAGGATGCCGTGGCCCATGGAGATCCTGTTTATGCCGTCATCAAAGCCGCCGGACTTTCCAATGACATGCGGGGCAACCTGCTCGCCCCGGACAGCGAGGGACAGCTGCGTGCCATGCGCCGGGCCTATGCCTCCTGCCAATGGTCTCCCAAGGACATTGATCTGATCGAATGCCACGGAGCCGGAACACCTGTTGGTGACCGCACCGAACTGCTCAGCCTTCATGAGCTGTGGGGGCCTGACGGTTGGTCAAAAGGACAATGCGCCATTGGTTCAGTAAAATCCATGATCGGCCATCTGCTGACCGCCGCCGGGGCTGCCGGTATTATCAAAACCATACTGGCCCTGGAGCACAAAATTTTGCCTCCATCTTTGAATTTTACCCGGGCACCGGAAAACAGCCCGCTGCAAAACAGTCCCTTTCGTGTTCCCGCCCGTGCCGAAAAATGGCGTCAGCCGAAAACCAACCGCCGCCGCCGGGCAGCGGTCAGTGCATTTGGATTCGGCGGCATCAACGCCCA
>JAOZPY010000454.1:0-1193 GCA_029932495.1 Desulfobacterales bacterium | reverse complement strand
CTGGATGAAGTTGCCATCGCAGCCGGTGAATTTCATATTCCACCCAGTGAAATTCCAGATATTTTGCTCCAGCACTTGCTGATGCTCAAAACCGCAGCCGGTGCCATGCGCGATGCCGGCTTTGCCCTGCGCCGGGAACGCCCGCTGATGGGGACAATCATCGCGATTGATTTCGACTATGAAGCGGCCAATTTCCACCTGCGCTGGCAACTGCAGGAAATACTTCCCATGTGGCTCCAGCGCCTGGGACTGGATCCCCATAACCCGCAGACAACCGCACTGGTGCAATCCGTGCAAGAGGCCTGTAGCCCGCCGCTGACTGCAACACGAACCCTCGGGGCGCTGGGAGGAATTGTCGCCAGCAGAATCGCCCGCGAATTTTGCTTCGGCGCTCCGAGCTTTGTGGTCTCCTGTGAGGCCGCCGCCGGTTTAAAAGCCCTTGAAATCGGAGTCCGGGCGCTGCAGCAAAAGGAGGCCGATGCTTTTTTGATCGGTGCGGTGGATCTTTGCGGCGATGTCCGCCGGGTAATCCTGTCCAACGCGATGAGACCTTTGGCGGGCCACGGAAATGTCTGTCCCTTTGATCGGCGGGCAGACGGATTTCTTCCCGGGGAAGGAGCGGCAGCCGTGGTGATCAAGCCCCTTGAAACGGCAGTGGCCGATGGTGACAGAATTTATGCTGTCATTAAAGGCATTGGTGCCGCCGGCGGTGGTGGTATTCATACCGGAGCCCCCTCGGCCGGTGCTTACCGCAAATCCCTGGATCGCTGCTGCCGGGATGCCGGTTTTACGCCGGAAAGCATCAGCTTTATAGAGACTCACGGCAGCGGCTATGTGCCGGAAGACCGTCTGGAAGCAGAAGCCTTGAATGCTTTTTTCAAAAACCGCCGCAAACCCTGTGCCCTCGGATCGTTAAAATCATCTATCGGATACACCGGTGCAGCGTCAGCCCTGGCTTCAGTGGTCAAAACCGTTCTTTGCCTGTACCATGAGATCCTGCCGCCCATGGCCGATTTTTCGATACCGGAAAGTTCGCAGTGGCAAAGTGAATGCTTTCACTTCCCACGATGGCCGCAATACTGGGTACGGGATCGCCGGGAGGGCCCTCGAAGCGCACTGGTGGCAGCCTTAACTCCTGATGGAAACTGTATGCACGCCGCTTTGCAAGGTTATGATTATGCCGGGCAACACCC
>JAOZPY010000453.1 GCA_029932495.1 Desulfobacterales bacterium | reverse complement strand
GTGCAGCTGCCCGAGATCACGGGGAGCGAGAGCGTTGACCGGATCGTGGCCGGTCTCAGCGACGAACAGGTGCGGCGGCTGCTGATCGATGAGCTCAAGGCTCAAGCCCGGAAGGAGGCCGCAAAGAGCGGCCCGGTGCAGCCGACCGGCATCGCCGGGTTTATTGCAAAGACCAAAAACCTGATCACCGCCTTCCAGAAGCGAATTGAATTTTTGCGATCCGGCGCTACCGCCGCTCCGCAGCAGATCAGCGGTGTCTTCGCCCTGCTGGGTACCGGCGAAAATCAGGGCCGCAGCACTGCCAGCGTCATTTTGAGTGTCAGTGTCGTGTTGGCCGGCGGCCTGTTGATCCAATGGCTTTTTGTGCTGTACACACGAGATGTCCGTCGCCGCATTGCCGAAGCGACCCCGGCCGGCTGGGGTTCGAAAATAGGCACCCTGGCGGCGCGTGCGTTGCTGGATTTTGTGGGAATTGTCATTTTCGCAATTGCCGCGTTGGTACTTTTCTATGTCTTTCTGGACCGCACCGCCGGTCAGCGCATATTGGTGGCCACCTACCTGAGCGGGATTGCCGTCGTGCAGGGAGGCTGGCTGGTGTCACGTTTTTTTCTGGCCCCGGGATTGCCGGCCCTGCGGTTTTTGCCGTTTACCGATGAAAACGCCGGTTACCTGCACCGCTGGTTGATGGCGCTTACAGCGGTGGCCACTTTCGGGCTTTTGACCTGTGCCGTCATCCGTCTGGCAGGGGCTACCGAGCTGGCGCACCTCAAATCGGTCACGATGGTCGGGCTGATCCTGACGGCAATGATTATCTGGATGATCATCCAGAAACGCAAAGCAGTGGCGGATGCCTTCAGTCAGAATCTGCCGGAAACCGGCCTGTTATATCGTCTGGCCCAGAAGTGGCATCACTTCGCTATTTTCGGTGTGCTGGTGCTGCTGGTTGTTTCCACGGGCACACGGATTATAGGAACCGCTTCGGGGCAGGGGACATTGACGCTGCTGATGGTGCCACTCTACTTTCTGCTGGACTGGATTTTGCGGCTGATCCTGGAGGCGGCTTTTGATGTCGTTGAAACCCCGCGGGAAGCGCCGGCTGCGGCGGATGATCCCGGTGAGGCGCAGACGGATGCGCCGGAAGATCAGCAACAGGATGGCGCAGCGGGGGAATCGTCGGCTCCGGCCAAAAGCCGTCTGGATCTCGGCCGGATGAAACGGGCCCTGCGCACCACTCTGCGCCTGGCCCTGGCGGCCCTGATTTTTTTCTGGGTTTTTAGGATCTGGGGCATTGAGTTTCCGGTTGGCCAGGAAGTGGCAAGGACGGTTTTGAGAATCCTGATTGTCGTACTGGTCTGTTACATCGCCTATGGTCTTGCCAATGCGGCCATCATGCGCCGGCTGCGTCGGGAGATGCCGGCAGAAGAGGAAGAAGAAATGGAAGAAGGCGGTGCCGGGGGCTCGCGCATCGGCACGCTGCTGATGCTGCTGCGCAAGTTCATGCTGGTGGTGATCGTCGTGATGGCCACCCTGATCATCCTCTCGTCGATGGGGGTGAACATCGGGCCGCTGATCGCCGGCGCCGGTGTCTTCGGCCTGGCCATTGGTTTCGGAGCTCAGACCCTGGTCAAGGATATCATTTCGGGGATGTTCTTTCTGATCGATGATGCCATCCGGGTGGGTGATTTCGTGGAATGCGGCGGTGCCAAAGGGATGGTCGAACATATTTCCATCCGTTCCATGAGGCTGCGACACCCCAGGGGAAGGGTGCATATCCTGCCTTTCGGGGACATCAAGAATGTGACCAATTTAAGCCGCGATTACGTCGTCATGAAACTTGATTTCCGGGTGCGTTACGATGCCGACGTTGAAAAAATACGAAAAATCATCAAGAAAAAGGTCTACAAGAAAATACTGGAAAATCCGGAGCTCGGGCCCAAACTGCTGGAACCGATCAAATCCCAGGGCGTGCGTGAGATGGACGATTCAGCCATGGTCATGCGGGTGAAATACAAAACCAAGCCGGGGGACCAGTTCGCAATTCGCAAAGAGGTCTACCGGCTCATGCAGGAAGCGTTTAAGGAAGAAGGCATCGAGTTTGCCCATCGCAACGTGACCGTCTACGTGCCGCCGGAAGTTCAGCAGACTCTTTCCCACGCGGATGATGCCACCCGCCAGCAGGTGCTCGGCGGCGCCGCCGCCGCGGTGGCCGCAGCCGAAGAAAAGGAAAAAGAAAAAACACAGAAATAAACCCTCGGTTTCTGATTTTCAGCAACTCATCGACCGCATCATACAAAAAGGGGTTAACCAAATTTGAGGTTAACCCCTTTTTGTAGCGGTGCTGCAGCAAGAGCGGCTATGCCAGTTTGTAAATCACACCTCCCCAGGTCAATCCCGCGCCCAATCCGATCAACATGATGGTGTCGCCGGATTTGAGCATGTTTTTTTCCATGAGTTCGTCAAGTGCGATCGGAATGGTTGCCGCAGTTGTATTCCCATAGCGGTGAATATTGTTATACATTTTTTCTTCCGGGATATTCAGCCGTTCCCTGAAAGCATCGTTGATTCTCAGATTGGCCTGATGGGGAATCACCATATCCAGATCTTCAATTTTTATGTTTGCTTTTGTCAACAGCTCCTCGGTGAGCTTTGGCAGGCGGGTTACAGCCAATTTGAATACGGTTTTCCCATCCATATAGGGGAAATGTTCCTCGTTTTTTATGACGGTTGGACTGATCGCCTGCCCTGATTTTCGCGCCGGCATCCCAACATGCAAGGCCCCCGCATATTTTCCGTCAGCATAAAGGATCGATGTTATAATCCCGATTTTTTTGCGGGTTTCGACAGCCTCGATGCAAACAGCACCGGCACCGTCTGCAAAGATTACCGCGGTGTCGCGGTTGTCGGTGGTCAACTCCAGGTACCGGCTTTGAAACTCCGCACCCACCAGAAGGATTTTCTGTGCCTTTTCACTTCTGATGTAAGCATCGCAGATCTCAAGCCCATATAGAAACCCGGTGCATTGCTGACGGATATCGAGCGCAGGGACCTTTTTTGCACCCAGGCGGTTTTGCAGAAATACCCCCGAACCCGGCACGTTCACGTCGGGTGTCATGGTCGCAAATACAATTAGGTCCAGATCCTCCGGATCCCAATCCGCTCTTTTCAATGCGATGATGGCGGCCTCATACGCAAGATCCGATGTG
>JAOZPY010000452.1 GCA_029932495.1 Desulfobacterales bacterium | reverse complement strand
CATCCGCCGCACTGGACATGAAATATGTCCTGGTAGCCCCCATCCTGGCCATTCCTAAATGCCTGAAAAAAGAAGGCCTTGCAGCCGGAGACATCGAGCTGTATGAAATCAACGAGGCTTTCAGCGGCTCAACGGTGGCGGTGCTCAACGAGCTCGGACTGGACCAGAGAAATGTCAACGTCAATGGCGGCAGTGTCGCCCTGGGACATCCCATCGGTGCCAGCGGCTGCCGGGTGCTGGTCACCCTTCTTTATGAAATGATCAAACAGGATAAGAAGACCGGCCTGGCGTCGTTGTGTCTGGGGGGAGGAGAGGCCGTGGCATTGATAATAAAAAGATGAATAATGAATATCGAACAAGGAATGATGAATGACGAAGGGAGGGAAACAATGGAAATTAAAACATTCGGTGTGATCGGCGCCGGCCAGATGGGAAACGGAATTTCCCAGGTAGCGGCCGCCAGCGGTTTAAACGTCATCATGAACGACATCAAGACAGAATTTGTGGAACACGGTCTGGCAACGATCACCAAAATCCTGGCACGCAATGTCGAAAAGGGCAAAATGACCGAAGACGACAAAAACGCCCTGCTGGGAAGAATCAAGCCCAGTACCAGCCTGCAGGACATGGCGTCGGCGGATTTTGTCGTTGAGGCCGCCACGGAAAACGAACCCATCAAGTACCAGATTTTTAAAGACCTTGACGGCATTTGCAAAGCCGGGGTGATTCTGGCGACCAACACCTCATCGATTCCCATCGGCCGCATTGCCGCTCAAACCGGCCGGCCGCAACAGATTATCGGCATGCATTTCATGAATCCGGTGCCGGTCATGAGGCTGGTAGAAGTCATCCCGGGCATTGCCACTTCTGATGAAACTTTTAAAATCAGCTGGGAGTTGGCCCAAAAATTCGGCAAAACACCGGCCCGGGCCAATGATTATCCGGGCTTTATTGCCAACCGCATTTTACTGCCGATGATCAACGAGGCCGTCTACTGCCTGTATCATGGCGTCGGCTCCCGCGAAGACATCGATACCGTCATGAAGCTGGGTATGAACCATCCCATGGGGCCGCTGGCTCTGGCGGATTTGATCGGCCTGGACACCTGCCTGGCCATTATGGAAACCCTCTATGACGGTTTTAAGGATTCAAAATACCGCCCCTGTCCGCTGCTGCGCAAATACGTGGAAGCCGGCTGGCTGGGCCGCAAGACAGGCAAGGGGTTTTATGATTATAACTAAAGTGCTCTAAGGTAATTAACTTCAGGAATTTTAGGCACTTCTTTATCTGGAGGAATCATGCCGCGAAAAAAGAAAACTGCACCGGTGCCGATCGGCAAAAAAATCAAATTCGCCCGAACGAAAAAAAAATTCTCCCTGGACCGGGTGGCCAATGAAACCGGCTTTTCCACCGACTACCTGAAAAAAATTGAGGCAGGCAAAGCTATGCCGCCTGTGGGTGCCCTGCTGCAGATTTCCCGGGCACTGGAAATCGATTCCGGGGCCTTGCTCAGGGAGCCCGAATCCAGACTGGAAAAACGCATCAAGGCCCAGACCAAGCGTACGGAAGACTATGCCTACACCACCCTGACGCCTGGTGCGGAAAACAAACACCTGAAAGCTTTTCTGGTTACCGTTGAGGCCCGGCAGGACCACAAGGGGGTTGATTATCACCATGAAGGAGAAGAATTTGTCTACGTCCTGAAAGGCAAAATCGAGGTCACGGTGGGAGATCACGTCAACACGTTGGAAAAAGGGGAATCGCTGCACTTTAATTCCGGCATCCGGCACAAACTGGCAAGCATCAGCGATGAAACCGCCGAACTGCTGGTGGTCATCTATACGCCCTAGCATTACCTGATTATAAGGATAAGACCCATGTCTTTTAAACTTACTGAAGAACAGCTTATGATCCAGTCCATGGTGCGGGATCTGGCCCGAACTGAATTTGCCCCTGCGGCCATGGAGCGGGATCGCACCAAGGAATTCCCGGCCGAAAACCTTAAAAAGCTTGGCGAGCTGGGACTCATGGGAATGATGATTCCGCCGGAGTGGGGCGGCTCGGGTGCGGATACTGTCAGCTATGTGCTGGCCCTGGCGGAGGTGGCTTATGCGTGTGCTGCCACCGCGGTGGTCATGTCCGTGCATAACTCCATTGTCTGCGAAAGCATTTTGCGCTACGGCAGCGAGGAGCAAAAAAAGCGCTACCTCAAGCCCATGGCAGCCGGACAATTTCTCGGCGCCTTCGCTTTGACCGAGCCCAATGCGGGTTCGGATCCCGCCCGCCAGACAACCAAGGCGATCTTTGACGGGGACAGCTATGTTCTGAATGGCAGCAAGCGGTTTACCACCACCGGTAAAAACGCCGGGTTGGTGATCGTAACCGCCAAGACCGACGAAGCCCAGGGCCACAAGGGCATCAGCGCCTTTCTCGTGGAGCAGGGAACACCAGGAATGACCGTCGGCCGGCTGGAAGACAAGATGGGCCTGCGCGCCTCGGACACCGCCGATCTTGTTTTTGAAGACTGCCGCATTCCGAAGCAAAACATCCTCGGCCATGAGGGTGACGGTTTTTTGATTGCCATGACCGGGCTTGACGGCGGACGTATCGGTATTGCCGCCCAGTCCGTGGGAGTGGCCCAGGCCGCCTTTGATGCCGCCGTTCAATATGCCAGGGAACGGGAGCAGTTCGGCCAGACGATATCCAAGTTTCAGGGGCTGCGCTGGATGATGGCGGACATGGCGACTGAAATTGAAGCCGCGCGTTTGATGATGCTGTCAGCGGCCGAAATGAAGGACAACGGCGAAAACTTCACCCTGCAAGCCTCGATGGCCAAACTGTTCGCCTCTGAAATGGTCAACCGCATCACGGCCCAGGCCATCCAGATTCACGGCGGATATGGTTTTACCAAGGAATACCCGGTGGAGCGCTTTTACCGGGATGCGCGGGTTTTCACCATCTACGAGGGGACATCTGAAATTCAGCGGGTGGTCATCGCCAACCACATTTTCAGGGACAAGCGCAAGCCCTTGCAGCCACCGAAATCCTGATTTGAAGGGGGAAGGTGGAAGTGGGAAGTGAGAAGTCGGAATGCGGAATTATTATAAGGTCGTAGAGATCACAGGCTATTAAAAACAAAACCCTCAGGTTTTGTTCGAGAGCAAGGCGCGAGTCGTTTCAAAAGCGCAGCGTACACGTCAGTA
>JAOZPY010000041.1:8004-12220 GCA_029932495.1 Desulfobacterales bacterium | reverse complement strand
GGTTTGTTTGAAAAAAAGAGGGCTTTACTTTATTTTGCAAATACTATATGGATAATCGAATATATTCAGCAGAACAAACAAAAAGGAGGAAAGAAATGAAAAAGGCATTGCTTTTAGGATCAATTGTGCTGGCAGTTATCGGGTTTGTTTTTGCGACCGCCGCATTCAGTGCGGACATCAACCTCGCAAAAAAATCAACCATCCAGACCATCCTGAAAAGAGGGGAGCTCCGGGTGGGCTTTGAATCCGGCTATGTCCCCTTTGAGATGACCGACAAAAAAGGAAAGTTTATCGGCTTCGATATGGATTACGGGCGGAGACTGGCCAAGGCCATGGGGGTAAAATTCGTGCCGGTCAACACGGCCTGGGACGGCATCATTCCGGCCCTGGTGACGGGCAAATTCGACATCATCATGGGAGGCATGACCATTACCCAGAAACGAAATCTAAAGATCAACTTCGCCAACCCGTACATCGTCATCGGACAAACCATCCTGTTGAATAAAAAGCTTGAAGGCCGGGTCACCTCATACAAGGATCTAAACAATCCCAAATACATCCTCACCTCGCGGATGGGCACCACCGGCGAGCAGGCCATTAAGAAATACATTCCCAAAGCCACTTACAAGGGGTTTGAATCCGAAGCCGAAGCCGGTATGGAAGTCATCAACGGCAAGGCCGATGCCCTGGTTTACGATCTGCCCTTCTGCGGATTTCTTTACGGCAGCCAGGGAAAGGGTAAAACCGTGTTTTTAAACAAACCCTTTACCTATGAGCCGCTGGCCTGGGCGATTAACCAGGGGGATCCGGATTTTCTGAATTTTTTAAACAATTTTCTGCGCCAAACCAGGGGCGACGGTTTCTACGACAGGCTTTATAATAAATGGATTATCGGCTCTTCCTGGAAAAAAGACCTGAATTAAACCACTGACGGAAGTTGAACCTGTTTATTGAGCAACCGTGGCGGCCGGCCGCATAAGCAGCCGGCCGGCCCGTTTTCGGCGAAGCACAAAAATGCAAAATTCCCGAAATCATCGGCATCCCAATCGGCCGGAGTCATACAATTTTTGGGTGGGCGTCTTCTGCGTGGGCGTTTTTATCGTCCTCGGCCTGTTCTACTTTGCCACCCAGAAAATCGAGTACAACTGGCGGTGGAACCGCATTCCGATCTACTTTGTCTACAAAGACCAGATCGAGATCCTTTCTGAAATCGACGGCGAGGTGACAGCGCTTAAAAAGGACGGGGATCAGACCCTGATCACCATCAAAGATATCAACCTTACGGAAACCTATGAGATTCCCGCGGCCGGAATCATCCGGGTGCAGCAGGGAGAAATAATTGCCGCCGGAGACATCCTGGCGGCATACAGCCAGTGGAAACCCGGGCTGCTGATCATCGGGCTGTGGATCACCCTCAAACTCAGTGTGATCGCAACGATTCTCGGGGTCATCATCGGCGTCATCGGTGGACTGACGCGCATCTCGTCTAACCCTGCTTTAAAATGGGCCACAATTTTCTATGTCGAGCTGATCCGCGGCTCTCCCCTGATGGTACAGATCCTGATCTGGTATTTCGTCCTGGGAACCGTGATCAACGATCTGCTTGCCGCCTCCGGCATGGGGCGGCTGCCGGCTTTCTGGTACGGGGTGGCGTCTCTGGCCTGCTTTGCGGGGGCCTACGTGACTGAGATCGTCCGGGCGGGCATCCAGTCCATCCATCGTGGACAAACCGAAGCCGCCCGGTCTCTGGGGATGAGCTATGCCCAGTCCATGCTGCATGTCATTTTGCCCCAGGCCCTGCGCCGCATTCTGCCACCGCTGGCCGGCCAGTTTATCAGTTTGATAAAGGATTCCTCGCTGCTGGGCATCATCGCCATCCGCGAATTGACCAAGGCTGCGCGGGAAGCGGTTTCAGCCAGCCTGCAGCCTTTTGAACTTTATCTTGTCCTGGGCTTGTTGTACCTGGTACTGACCTTTACGCTGTCCATGGCGGTCCAGCGCCTTGAAAAGAAGATGGCCATCCAGTGATTGAAGTACGCAATATAAATAAAACCTTTCATGTCCCCCATGAAGTCAAGGCCCTGGTGGATGTTTCCACGAAAATAGCGCCCGGTGAGGTGGTGGTGGTCTGCGGTCCTTCCGGATCCGGCAAAAGCACCCTTCTGCGCTGCCTCAATCGCCTGGAGCATGCGGATTCAGGCCATATACTGATTGACGGCATCGATGTGCTCGACCCGAAAACCAACATCAACAAGCTGCGTGCCGAGGTGGGGATGGTGTTCCAGTCGTTTAACCTGTTCCCTCATAAAACCGTTCTCGACAATATCACTTTGGCCCAGCGGGTGGTCCGCAAGCGTTCCAAAAGTGACGCCCTCGAAAAAGCCAACATGCTGCTAAAAAAAGTCGGCATCCAGGATAAGTCCGGGGCGTTTCCGGACAATTTGTCCGGCGGCCAGCAGCAGCGGGTGGCCATTGCCCGTGCCCTGGCGATGGACCCCAAGGTGATGCTCTTCGATGAGCCGACCTCGGCGCTGGATCCGGAAATGATCGGTGAGGTGCTCGATGTCATGAAAACCCTGGCCACGGAAGGCATGACCATGGTGGTGGTCACCCATGAAATGGGCTTTGCCCGGGAAGTGGCCGACCGGGTCATTTTCATGGACGCCGGGGCGATCGTGGAAGTCGGCACCCCGGAACATTTTTTCGTCAACCCGACCCATGAGCGCACCAAACTGTTTTTAAGCCAGATTCTCTAGCGCAAAGCACATGACGGATCGACAAAACATACCCCGGCAACGGATTCAGAACCCAATGCAAACATACAAGATCTTGTAGTCCAGCGCTTAAAAATATACCCCACCTTGTGTTTTTCTCTTTACAAATGATCTGTTCCCTGCTATGATTTTTCAATTAGATCGCTTGGCTCACAATAGAAAAAATGGATAAAAAAAGCCCCGACGAAGGCATGGCTTATGAAACTTAAAAAACTTGAAATATCCGGGTTTAAATCATTTTGCGATAAATCAACGCTGGAGTTTCCTCCCGGCATCTCGGCGGTTGTCGGGCCGAACGGCTGCGGCAAGAGCAATGTGGTCGATGCCATCCGCTGGGTAATGGGCGAACAAAGCCTCAAACAGCTGCGCGGCAAATCCAAGGAGGACATCATTTTTTCCGGCACCCACGGCAAACCGCCGTTGAACATGGCCGAGGTTTCTCTAACGCTGGCCAATGACAACGGCAACGCTCCGGAAGAATTAAGGGATTTTACCGAAATCAACCTGACCCGCCGCCTGTACCGATCCGGCGAAAGCGCCTATTTTTTAAACCGCCAACCCTGCCGCCTGAAGGACATCCACAACGTATTTCTGGGCAGTGGCCTGGGGACCAAGTCATATGCGGTGATCCAGCAGGGCAACATCGGGGCCATCACCGAAGCCGATCCCCTGGATCGGCGCTATTTCATTGAAGAAGCCGCCGGCACCACGCGTTACAAAAATCGCAAAATCGAGGCCCTGCGCAAGGTGGAAAAAACCCACCAGAATCTGTTGCGCGTCAATGACATTATCGTCGAAATCAAGCGCCAGATGGCCAGCCTTAAACGCCAGGCCAGAAAAGCCGAATTGTTTAAAAACCTCCAGAAACGCATCCAGACCCTGGATGTCTGTCTGGGCGCCCACCATTATGATGAAATCAGCGATCAAATCAAACAGGCCGAAGCCGTGCTGCAGGAGCTTAAAGATGCGGATATCGGCCATTCTTCTGAACTGAAAAAACTGGATGCCGCCGTTGAAGAAATCAAGCTCAAGCGCTGGCAGAAAAATCAGCAAATCGCGGAGCAAAAATCCAACCTGAATGACAGCCAGCGTGAAATTGACCGGATGGAAAATGACCTGGTTCATCTGCGTGGAGAAGTTGATCGGCTGTCCAGCGAAACCGCTGAACTTTCATCTGCCAGAGAGGAATTGTCAGAAAAAAACGACGGGCTGGTCACCGAAATCAGCCTGACCGAACAGGAAAATAACGGGCTCAAACAGGAAATTGAAAAAGCAAAACGCCGCCTCAACGAGAAAAAACACGCCAACGATCATATCCGTACGGAGCTGGCCGAACTCAGCCGCAAGCTTGAATCCGCCAAGGCCGGCCTCATGAACCTGGTAACCCGGGAAGCACAGTACAGAAACATTTACCAGAATGCCGCCAGTAACAAGGAAGGCCT
>JAOZPY010000041.1:3617-7904 GCA_029932495.1 Desulfobacterales bacterium | reverse complement strand
ACCCTGAAAAAAATGGAGGATAATTTCGAGTGGTACCGTGATGGTGTCAAAGCGGTGATGCGACAGGCCACCGGAACCGGCGATAATGCACCGGGCAGTGAGACCGCGCCGGAATCCCGTCTTAAGGGCGTCATCAGCCTGATGGCGGACGTCATCGAAGCCGAACCGTCCTTTGAAACCGCGGTTGAAGCCGCATTGGGCGAAGCGTTGCAGTACATCATTGTTGAAAACCAGGAGGCGGGGGTGAGCGCCATTGATTTTTTGCAAACTCACAATGCCGGACGCAGCGGGTTTGTACCGGTGGACACCGCCAAACTGCCACCGGTGGTTTCGTCTGCGCTGCCCGATGCCTCGCGGCTGCTGTTGCATCATGTTTCCGTAAAACCTGGTTTTGAAGCCATCGCGCGGGCGCTTTTAGGGCATGTGGCGATTGCCGAGGATATCCGGCAGGCCCTGCAATGGTTTAACGCCAACGGCTCCTTTCAGCAGATTGTCACCAAAAACGGCGACCTCATTTCCCATCATGGCATCCTGATGGGAGGCAGCCGGGATCGACTCAACGGCATCTTGACCAAAAAGCAGGAATTAAAAGACCTGGGCGCCCAGATCAAAAATCTGGAGCAAAAACTTGAAAAAGCACGCGACCGGCAAACCGAACTGGAAGACGAAGTCCGGGAGCTTGAAAACATTCTGCAGAAACAGATCGAGCGAAAAAACCGGGCCGCCGAAAACGAAATGGAAGCTGAAAAAGTCCTTTACCGCCTCGGCGAAGACCTGAAAAATTCCCGGCGCCACCTGGAAATCGTCCAACTGGAGCAGGAGCAGCTTTTGGGAGAAGCCAGCGATCTTGATGACGAAATGAGCAAATACAATCTTGCGCTGGCGAAAGTATCCGATGAGATCAAATCCGCCCAGCAGCAGGTTGCCGAGCTGTCGGCCCGCATCGAAACGGTTTCCGTCCGCATGGAACAGTTCAACCAGAGCGTGGTGGATCTTAAATTGAAGCTGACCGCTTTAGACGCCAGGCTGGAAAACAGCACCCGCAACCTGCAGCGCCTCAAGGAATTTCAGCAGGACGGCCGGGTGCGACTCGAGCAACTATCCCGGGAAATCAGCCAGAAACAAAAACGCCGTGAAGCGTCCCAGGCCAGTATCACTGCGACAGAACAAAAGCTTGCACAGCTTTATGAGAGCTCTGAACGGGCAAAAGAAGAAATTGAACGCAATGAGGTCGATTACCAGGCCATCGATTCCCTGCTTGCTGACAGCGACAGTAAAATTTCGCAGATAAGAACCCAGCGTGAAAAGACACTGGAAAAATTTCGCATGCTGGAGCTTGAGCATTCCCAGCTGATGCTCAAGCGGGATAACATCGCCTCCCGACTGGAAGAACGTTACCAGCAGTCTTTTTCCGCGCTGAAGTCACAGCCCCATGAAGATGAGGCCGCCCGTCAAATCACCGCCGAAATGTCCTTCGAACAGATGGAAGAAGATCTGAATCACAGCCGGGAAAAAATTGCGCGGATCGTGGATGTAAACCTGGGCGCCATTAAAGAATATGAACAGCTCAAAGAACGGTATGAATTCCTTGAAAAGCAGCGCGATGACCTGCACAAGGCCATCGAAGACCTGCACAAGGTAATAAAAAAAATCAACACCATTACCCAGCAGCGGTTCATGGAAACGTTCAATAAAATCAATGAAAAACTGGGAGAGGTATTTCCCCGGCTTTTTGAAGGCGGTGAGGCCCGGCTGGTTCTGGTGGAACCGGACAAACCCCTTGAATCCGGGGTGGAATTCATGGTGCACCCTCCCGGTAAGAAACTGACCCGCCTGAGCCTGCTTTCCGGCGGTGAAAAAGCCTTGTCCGCCATTGCCTTTATTTTTTCTATCTTTTTGATAAAACCTGCATCCTTCTGCCTGCTGGACGAAATTGACGCTCCGCTTGACGAGGCCAATATTTACCGTTTTAATGACCTGCTGCAGATCATCGGGGAAAATTCCCAAATTATTGTCATCACCCACAACAAGCGCACCATGGAGTTCGCAGAAATGCTATTCGGCATCACCATGGAGCAAAAAGGGGTCTCCAAAGTGGTTTCGGTTAACTTCCAGACAGCGGAGCAGGCAAAGGAACATACCACCGGCGCAATTGTCAACTAGATTTCATCTTTCCCAAGCTAAAGTTACAGGTACCCGCACCCATGGTCTTTAAGTGGTTAAAAAAAGACACTGCCAAACCCAAACAGCCCGCCGAACCAGATGATCGTGCCCGGGCCGATACGGCTATAGAAGCAGACCAGGCGCCGCAGATTGTTGAACCGGAAGCGAGCGCGGATGAAACCATCGCGCAGATCCCCGCGGCTGATACCGGGCAACCTGACGCGATACCCGAAGAAGAACCATCGCAGCGGCCGGCTGGCACCACACCATCCGCGGGATATTTCCACCGTTTAAAAAACCGACTGTCACGTACCCGAAAAAACCTGTCAGAGGGCCTGGATAAAATTTTTGCGGGAAAAATGAAATTTGATGAAGCGGTTATCGAAGAGCTGGAAGAATTTCTGATCACATCGGACATCGGGGTCCAGACCACCATGGAACTCATCGAGCGAATTTCAAAAGCCAGGGTTAAAAATGCCGATGAATTGAAAACCGTACTTAAAAAAGAAATCCTTACCCTTATCATCCCGGAGGTGCCGGCAACACCAACGCTGCAGACCCCTCCCAGGGTTGTCATGGTGGTGGGTGTCAACGGCGTCGGAAAAACAACCACCATCGGCAAAATCGCCGCCGCGGCAAAGGCTTCCGGACAAAAGGTCATGATTGCTGCCGCAGATACTTTCCGGGCGGCTGCTGTTGAGCAATTGGCGATATGGGCGCAGCGGGCCGGTGCTGAATTCGTCCAACACCGGGAAAACGCAGACCCGGCGGCCGTGGCTTTTGACGCGGTGGCTGCCGCCCAGGCGCGGGGTTGCGATCTGGTGCTCATTGACACGGCAGGCAGACTGCACACCAAGATCAACCTGATGGAAGAGCTGAAAAAGATCAAACGCACGGTGGCCAAACAAGTTCCGGGCGCTCCCCATGAGGTGCTGCTGGTGCTGGATGCCACCACCGGCCAGAACGCCCTGTCCCAGGCAAGGCTCTTTCATGAAGCCGTGGATGTCACCGCACTGGCCCTGACCAAACTGGACGGAACGGCCAAGGGAGGCATTGTTATTGCAATATGCAGCTCCTTGAACATCCCACTGCAATATATTGGCATCGGGGAAAACATCGAGGACCTCAGGCCTTTTGATCCGCAACAATTTGTTGAAGCGCTTTTTTAATGCCCTATCTGACGCGGGTTTTCATGGGCAATGGTGCGCAAGCGCGGTAATTCAATATATCTGCAAGCTATATTTTAAAAAAAGTGTTGAAATATGTTAATTTATGTTGACATGAAAAATAAGTTCCGATAATGACCTTTAAAAATAGGCAAGCGGGCAATGGGGCCTGTCACCGCTAAAACCAACTCACCATATAAAGGGGGTACGGCACTATGACAAAAGCAGAACTTGTAGAAAAAGCGGCAAAGGATGCCAAGATTTCCAAGGTAGCCGCTGCTACCGCGTTGAACTCGTTTATGGAAGGCGTTACCAAGGCACTCAAGAAAAAAAACGGTAAGGTGACCTTGGTCGGCTTCGGCACTTTTTCAAAATCGCGCCGCAAAGCCCGCAAGGGGCGCAACCCGCAGACCGGCCAGCCCATCAAAATCAAGGCTTGCAACGTGGTCAAATTCAAGCCGGGTAAAAAACTCAAAGACGCCATCTAGTCCCCAGAAAAAAAGCGGGACGGCCTCTTGCTCCAAGAGGCCGTCCCGTGTTCTTTCCGTTTTTCATTCATCCCTCGATGTTGGACGTTCGACGTTCGTCTTTTCAGTGTTCGACGATCAGTACGTAATATCAAACCCGCCGAACTCAGCGCTATAGTCCTGCCAATTAACGCTGATGTCCATCACACGGGCGTGGGGTGGACCCTGGCGGCACCATTGGATCATGGCCTCCACCTGTGTCCGGTCTCCCTCAAACACGGCCTCCACGGTCCCATCGCTGCGATTTCTCACCCATCCCGCTACACCGTAACTTTGAGCAGCCCGCCTGGTTTCCACCCTGAAAAAAACGCCCTGCACCCGCCCCCTGATCATCACATGGGCCCTGGCTTTTTCTCCCATGATAACCTCCCGCTGTTGGTTTGAAAACCATCGGCCGGAAATGCCGGTAAACGAAGGCCCAACTTCCAAAA
>JAOZPY010000041.1:0-3517 GCA_029932495.1 Desulfobacterales bacterium | reverse complement strand
GCCGCCAAGCATGCAAATCTATGAGCTTAATAATTCTTGCAAACCGGCTTCATCGATCACCGTGACGCCCAGCTGCCTGGCTTTTTCAAGTTTGGATCCCGGCGCATCACCGGCGACCACGAAATCCGTATTGCGGCTAACCGCGCTGCTGACCCTGGCACCGGCGTTTTCCAATGCTTCTTTGGCCTGCCGCCGGGTCATAGTTTTGAGGGTGCCTGTTAGCACGAAAGTCTTGCCAAAAAAATTTCCCTGATCCCCGGCAGCTTCGTATACAATCCGAACACCGCTATCGAAAATCCGTTCGATGGTTCGGCGGTTTTCCTCCCGGTTGAAAAAATGAATGACACTGTCGGCAATCGTGCTTCCGATACCTGGAATATCTTCAAGTTCTTCTTTCTCACAGCTCATCAATTCTGGCAGACTTTCAAAATGTTTTGCCAGCAGGCGCGCCACGTGCTCGCCCACATGCCGGATGCCCAGGGCATACAGAAATCTTGAAAACGTGATTGTTCTGCTGCCCTCTATGGCATGAACCAAGTTGTCCGCAGACTTATCCCCCATGCGTTCCATCGCAGCCAGCCCGACTTTATCCAGCTTAAAAAGATCTGCGTATGATTTCAACATCCCCCTGTCAACGAGCTGGTCAACAAGTTTGTCTCCCAATCCATCAATGTCAAATGCCCCTTTGGAGGCAAAATGCTTAATTCTCTCTTTTAACTGGGCCGGGCAATCCGCGTTGATACAGTAAACCCCGGCCTCATCTTCGAAGCGAACAACCCCGGTCCCGCAAGCCGGACAGGTTTTGGGCATGTAAAATTTACGCTCCGTGCCGCTGCGCATGGATGTAATCACTTTGACCACCTCCGGGATAACATCGCCGGCCCTTTGGACCAGCACCGTGTCACCGATGCGAATGTCCTTTTTTTCAATTTCATCTTCATTGTGCAGCGTGGCACGGCTGACCATAGCCCCCCCCACGCGTATGGGCCGGAGATGAGCAACCGGCGTCAGCACACCGGTGCGGCCCACCTGGACCTCGATATTTTCCAGCACGGTGGTTTCCTGGATAGCGGCAAATTTGTATGCAATTGCCCACCGCGGACTGCGGGTGGTAGATCCCAGCTGCTGCTGGAACGCCAGGCTGTCCACCTTGACGACCATGCCGTCGATATCGTAAGGCAGCTGACCCCGTCGGCGGCTCAGTTGCCTGTAAAATTCCAGCACCTCGCCGATGGTCACCTGCGGCCGGATGAGGGGATTGATGGGAAACCCCCAGTTTTTTAAAGCCTGAAGCAATTGCCAGTGGGACTCGAACACGACGTCCGTGATGATCCCGACCCCGTAAAAATAGACATCCAGGGGGCGCCGTGCGGTAATCCTGGAGTCCAGTTGTCTTAAAGAGCCCGCCGCGGCATTTCTCGGGTTGGCAAACGGCGGCAGCTCATTGCGAATCCGCCGTCGATTTAACTCCTTGAAGGCCTCGATGCCGATAAATACCTCCCCCCGAACTTCCAACCGGTCAGGGATACCCGCAGGGCCTTCAGTCTGCATCATGAGCGGAACGGCTCCAATGGTGCGGACATTGGCGGTAATCACCTCCCCTGTCACCCCGTCACCCCGGGTAGAAGCTGTGACCAGCCTGCCATTCTCATAAACCAGTTCCACCGCCACCCCATCCATCTTCGGCTCCGCTGTGTACACAATTTCTTCCTCGCGGTTCAGCTGCCGTTTCACCCGCCTGTCAAACTCAAGGATATCGTCATCATTGAAAGCATTGTCCAGGCTCAGCATGGGCAGGGAATGGGAAACGGTGTCAAAACGACTCAGGGGAGGCGCACCGACCCGGGTCGTGGGCGAATCCGGGCTGGCGAGCTGGGGATAATTTTCTTCCAGCTGTTTAAGCTCCTGCATCATCCGATCATACTCGGCATCGGAAATTTCCGGATCATCCAGCACATAATACCGGTAATTGTGATGGTGCAGCGCCTTGCGCAGCCGTTCAACTTCGGCGACAATCGCGGGGTCAATGGGGCCGGGCATGAATCCTTGCTCCTGATAGTGGGCTTATTGGGCGCAAACCACGTCTTTAACCACCTGGCAGGCATCCTGGCGCGCCCGGACAAAGCATTCCTGTTTAAAGCCGGGTTCCCAGCTGCCGGTAGACAGTTCGTCAGATACCACCAGGACGGCTCCCAGGTCAACCCCCCGGAATCGTGCCACGGACCACAGGGCTGAAACCTCCATCTCCACGGCCAGCACTCCGGCTTGCTGATGGGTTGCGAGCTTTTGCCGGGTTTCCCGGTAAACAGCATCGGTCGACCAGAGGGGGCCGGTGTGAAAAGGCAGAGTGCGCTTTTCCAGCGCATGTTGGATGGAGGCGGTCATTGCATTTGCCGGAGGCAAAACCTCACGATCCTGCCCAACGTAATGGGCCGAGGTACCCTCATCAATAACCGCCCGGATGGGGACGATGATATCGCCAATTTTCACATCTTGAGATACCGCCCCGCACCATCCCATAAAAACAATCCGACGCACCCCGCGGGCGATCAGGTTTTCCAGCAGCATGGCCGCATACGGTGCACCGACAAAAGGCCCGGTTAAAGAAACCCCGCTGTCGGAAGACTTAAAATACAATCGGCTGATGAACAACCGCTGAAAATTATCTCGCTTGAATTCGAAAAGATCGCAAAAGTAAAACAGATCAACCCGGGTGGCGGCCATCACGGCAACAGGCCCCAACGCCGGTGCGTTGCGAGGTTTCACCGGGTTTACAATGGCATCGGAAGCATTCATAGTAACACAAAAGTGAAAGGACATAGGCCAAAGGTTAAAGGTTAGAAAGGAATAAAGATAGCACACTATGAGGCCAGGAGGCTATAAAGCTTAAATAAGGATTGCATCCTTTAAAAAGCCTTCCAGCTTTCTGGCTTTCCAGCCTTCTGGCCTGATGGCCCGCTACCGCTGGTTTTCCCTTCACCTTTAGCCTTTGTCCTTTATCCTTTGTCCTTTATCCTTTGGCCTTTATCCTTTGTCCTTTATCCTTTGGCCTTTATCCTTTTTATCCCAGCGCGCAGCGCCTATTCCGGCCTTGCCTGCCTTGCCATCTCGTCTTTGACCTCATCGATGATATCATAAAACCACAGAAGATCTTCCATGGTAAGGCGGCCGGCTTTCACAGGTGCCCGTTCGCTACCGTCTTTTTTCAACAATATTCGCGGACCGATCTGCACTTTTGGTTCCCCATCGCCGTACCGGTTGATGGAAACCAGAAGACCGGTTTCTTCACATTTCCATTTTTTAAGCACTTTATCCTTTTCAGGGTCATACGCCATGTTATCCTCCGATCACGTCATTTTTATATTCGATCCAATCAACCTTGCAAAATTTTGAAGCTCAGCAAGCTTTTCCTTTAACCTTGTACCTGGCGCTCAGCGCCTCCCTGTACCTTGAACCTTGTATCCTGTACCCTTCTTTTACGTCGACAATTTTGAAAAATCGGCCAACTTACCGAACA
>JAOZPY010000451.1 GCA_029932495.1 Desulfobacterales bacterium | reverse complement strand
CAGTCATTTTGATTTTTCAAAAGGGGACTTGCGATGGAAGGGGTAACATCCAGGAGTTTCCAATAAAGCTTTCACAGCGGCTTTTTTCCCGCGTGAGAGCTTTTTTTATTTTTAGCGGCAGAAAAAATCAGAACATCTGTGAAGGGGGGAAGGGCGGATCAAGGGGAGCGGTTCCGAGCACGAAAATAGAAGATCCTCGCTTTTCAACTCAGACAGCTATTTTTTAACAACCGATGCATCCATGAAAGCGACGGGGGCTGTTGTCGCCTGATATATTTTCAGGTAAGTGCAGCCGGTCTTTCCGGGTGTATTCTGGATATATATGCAAAAGCCAAATCCCGAGCAATCGGGAGACGGAAAGCCACGGGTCTAAGAGGAGAGACTTCTGAGCGGGTAGTAACTGACAGCGATATCTGGTTTTGAATAGACAGCCGGGTTGCCTTTATCAAGGTGGCCCGGTAATCGTCCTGGTGGACAAAATCGCTGATGATAGGTTTGAACGGATCCAGTATCGAGCCTTTGCGTTTGCGCTTGCGGTATTGGGGAACCGTGCCGTCTTGCAGTTGCTTACGGAATTACGACAAAACCATGCTGGTGGGCAGGGCCCACAGCCTTTTGCCCAGCTGTACCGCATCCTCACCGTTGTGGCAGAGAATGGCGGCTTTGCAATGAGGGGTGGCCTTCAAAAAGGCTTTCAGTCCGGCAAGGTCTTTTTCCTGCCAGCGGGCTGCCGACTTGAGCTCCAGGGCAAGACAGGATCGGCCCGCCTCAATGACAAAATCTACTTCGTGGCGACCCTGCACGGCCCAAAAATAAAGCGCGGCATTTTGCCATCTGGCGCTTAAAATGGAAAGCAGGTTCTGGGCCACATAGGTTTCAAAGACAGCGCCGTAGAATGGATCGTTGCGCATGGAAGCTGATTGCTCCATTCCTGCAAGATAGCTTGCCAGGCCGGCATCGCTCAGGTACAGTTTGGGGGATTTGATCAGACGGCTGGATCGGTTGCCCCGGTAGGGCGGGATACGGTTGATCAAAAACGATGCTTCAAAAAGAGACAGGTATCGCGAGGTGGTGGCGGCGCTCAGTTTGGCATCACGTCCCAGCTGGCTCGGGGACAGGAGTTGACCCGTGCGCAAGGCGGTCAAACGCAATAATGTCCGAAGCACTGTCAGATCTCCAATGCGGCTCATTTCCCGTACATCCCTTTCAAGATACGTTTGTTCATATCCCCGAAACCAGATCACCGGATCTTTGACCTGCCGCAAACAGACTGTGGGCATGCTGCCCCTGGCAACCTCCTCGGGGCGAATGGGCTTTACAGTCGACTTTCGACGGATTTCCTGGTTTTCAAAAAAAATCTTTATGAAAGGCTCCGGTTTTATCTGTTGATGAATTTCGCGGCGGTTAAAGGGGTGAATCGCCAGGTACACCGATCGGCCGGCCAGGCTTTCGGCAATATTTTTTAAAATGGAGAAGTTGGCTGAACCGGAAAGCAGGAACTGCCCCGGGATTCTCTTTTTATCAACTGCGCGCTTGATAGCGTCGAATATTTCGGGACATTTATGAGCCTCGTCAATCGTTAGCGGTTGGTCACGGCTTATGAAGCCATCCGGATCTGATTTTGCCGCTTCAAGCTGGGCGAAGTCGTCAAAGCTGACATAGTGTCGATCATCCAGGCCGGATTCGGAGCACAAAAAGGTGGTTTTCCCCGTTTGCCGCATGCCGGTAACCATTACGACGGGCATATTTTCAAGGGCGCTGTTAACCATTTGCGCAATATCGCGTGGGTAATAATTTGTCATGATACATCATCATATATTGGCATAATGCCATTATCAAGTGAAATATTATGACAATATTGGCGGTGTTGGATATCAATATCCATTTCTATGGGATGATTCGCAGGGGAGCTTCATTACCAGTGAATGTCGCCATCAGAGAAAAGCAGCTGCAGATCCTATAAATTGACAGTGATGTAATAGCCCTGTTCGCCGCGTTGGAGGAGCAGGACCACCGAATTTTTACGGCGGTACTTGATGATAGCTTTTTTGAAATCCTCGCTGTTGCGGATGACCGCATCGTCGATCTGTCGGATCACGTCTCCAGGTTCGGCACCGATGCGGGCCAGGTAGGAATTTTTGCGGATCTTGGAGATGACCACCCCGCTTGAGGTGCTGATGCGAAACTTGCGCCGCTTGCGGGGCGTGATGTCTTCCACCCGCACCCCGAGCAGACGGTAGCCCAGATCGTCGGCCAGCGCGAGGGGAAACACCCGGGTTTTAACAGCTGCAGTTTGCGTGCGTCCGTCGCGCCACAGCTTTATTTTCAGGCGATCACCGGCCGACAGGCTCCGGGTGACAGCCTCATAGTCGTTGAGCGAGTTGATTTTCTTGTTACCAATGGCCAGGATGATGTCGCCTTCCCGCAGGCCGATTTTTTGGGCCGGGCTATGGGGCTCCACCGCTTTGACCATCACCCCTTTTTTGCCCGGCACTTTCAGGTAGCGGGCCAGCTTCTCGTCCAGGTCCTGGACCGTGATGCCGATCCAGGCCTGGATTACCTCGCCGTACTGGATCAGGTCCGATATGATCTTGCGGGCCTTGTTGATGGGGATGGCAAAACCGATTCCCTGGGCCTTGGCGTAGATGGCGGTGTTGATGCCGATCAGCTCGCCGTTGATGTTCAGCAGCGGCCCGCCGCTGTTGCCGGGGTTGATGGAGGCATCGGTCTGGATGAAATTATGATACACCCGGTCATCGGTGCGGATGCTGCGGTTGATGGCGCTGATCACGCCGGTGGTTACCGTGTGGGAAAACCCGAAGGGATTGCCGATGGCGATCACCGTCTCGCCGATCATCAGATCGTCGCTATTGCCCATTTTAATGGACGGCAGGGGGTTGTCCGCGTCGATTTTCAACACCGCCAGGTCCGAATCCGGATCCGCCCCAACGATGCGCGCTTCGAATTCGCGCTGGTCCTGCAGGACCACCTTGATGGTGCTGGCCCGCTGGATAACGTGGGAGTTGGTCAAAATCAGTCCTTTCCGGCCGTTGATGATCACCCCGGAACCCAGGCTGGTGTACCGGCGGCGGCTTTCAAAGCGCGGGTCGAAAAAATCCCTGAAAAATTCGTCGAAAAACGGGTTGAAACCAAACCCGGAAAAAGGACTGGTGCGCTTGCGAACTTCATAAGCCGAACTTATATTGACA
>JAOZPY010000450.1 GCA_029932495.1 Desulfobacterales bacterium | reverse complement strand
AATCGACTGCGTTGCTTAGTTCAACCGTGATCGAATCTGCACTGATATCGACCCTGATTGTCATGCTGCTCTGCCCGGAGCTGGATTTTCCGTATCTTGTGGCGTTTTTAATAAGTTCTTTGAGGATCGCATTTTGCGCTACTACGGTTTTATCCGGCAAGCCGATGGATTTTAAAAAATCATCGGTTTTGCCACTGACATCCTGCAGCATACCCGTTGACGGTTTAACTTCGATTTTTAGAGATTTTTTCATGTGTTCTCGCAATTGTTTGAAAAAAGCAATGCTGGAGGGGTACCGATTCCTTAATAAGTAGCAATATACATGCCAGTGCATGCCTCTGCCGGGCAGGTTATCCTGCAGCGGTACAATATTTGATAATGGATTAATATCACGTGAAAAACAATTTGTTCGGATCAATGGTTGATGCAGAAAACAGTGCAGATGCGGGCAGTCAATTTGTTGACGCTCAGGGCCTGATTGTCAAGGAATGTGATATTGAAAGGCGTTGTTGCAGAGCAAAATGTTGATGGTTTGCCGAGTTTAGTAAAAAGCAGCGGAACAATCCGCGGTTTCCCACGGGGGAGGCGACAGTTTGTCATCAGCCGCCGGACGGTGATCCTGGAAGAGGGGGCAGATTTTTCAGGTGCAGGAACATCTGGTTGCCGGTATTTTCAAAAATGATGTTGCTTTGAGCCGCTAAATTCTGAATAAGGCTTTTAAAATCCTCTTCGGATCGATGGATCAGCTTCCAATCTCCCCAGTATTCCATGTGGTAGCGGGAACGGTTGGAAACATGAAAATTGCCGATGACCATTTCCGCTCCCGTCGATAGAAGGTCGTAAAGTGCGCCAAGTACCGCTCTGGCAACCGGGGCGTTGAGATAATCAAATAATCCCAAAGAATAAATAAAATCAAATTTTCCCCACTGTTTTTTCAATTTTCTGGGCGAAAGCATCGTGCGAACCGAGCCCTTGATGTAGTCGGCTTTTATTTTGCAGTTCAATTTGTTTTCGACCTTGTGGACCGAATCGGCTGCTTCCCGCAGAGCCAGTGGATCCTGGTCCAGAAAAACAAAATGATATTTTTCGCAATCTTCGGCGGATTTCAAAATATCCGCAATTTCCAGTGCGGGTCCGCAACCCACAGACAGGGTTTTGATCCTCCCCGAAGCCGGTCGGATGCGGCTGCCACTGGCTTTGCTTAACATCTTTGCAATCAGGTTGATTCGGTTACGCACGGACTGGGCGGCGGGTGTTTCGACGGCATGCTTATGCAGCAACCTGGCAAAGCTGGATTCTCCCTGGTAATCCCTGGTATAAATCATATGCATCATTACGGAGTCACCTGCATATCCCCTGGGCCTCAAATTGGTGCGGGCCATCAGAGGGCAACAGAGCAAAAAGTCCCAGAGTTGTTTCCGGAAATAGAATCCATGGCGCTGATGTTCTTCCTGGCTGAAGTCGGCGACCAGTTCTTCCAGCTCCCCGAGTTTGTTATCCAGATATTGAATAAAGTTTGTCCCCTCTGTTCTGATAATCGCCTGCTGAATGATGGACTGAATCTCTTGAGGTTCTTCACGGTATTGGGCGTCCAACTGGTCGAAAGTGCTTTTGTAGACCTGCAGATCGTATGAAAGATCAGCGACATAATTTTTAAAAGCAGGCTGGATTTTTTCCTTATGTGCTAAAATTTGTGGCAGGTCCTGGAAGGCGGATTGCAGCAGGACGGCTTTTTTATCATAAAGCAGGCGCCGGGTATCATAAATCTGGTTGATAAAAACCAGACGTCCGGCATATCCATTCGGTGTGGTGCAGGAAAGGACACGGCAGGGGCCGATCTCAATACTTTGACCATTGTTGCGGATGAGCAGGTTAACCGGTTCATTCGTATCGATGAGTTGCTGGTCTTCCGCATAGCGAAAGAAAAGGGAAAATTTTGAGGCGTACGCCGTATGCACCGGAACCTTGCGACTGCCGTGTACCAGAAACGCTTTTTCCTGGAGGCTGACTTCCGTGCGGCTGTCAATCGGCTGAGAACTCTTTTCGGCACGCTCCATGATGCAACCCAGAATTCGTTTTAATTTGGTCAACTATCGAGATAATCTTATATCCTGTTCCTGTAAAATAATCGTCCTGGCAAGTCAATAGCTATTTAATATCAAGCTGAAATAATTAATTAAATTAAATTTAGCAACTGATTTTAAAATAAACATAAATATTGTTCATTATAAAAGGTTTGATTATAAATTAAATAAGAAGATCTATTCTTTTGGAAAATCAGCTGGGTCCCGGAATTTTAGCTAAAATGAATATTATTTATTTAATGAAGGTATATTTTGCATTCAAAGAAAATAGTTGCACAACCCTGATAGATAGCGAAGGCTGGTTGCTTGCCCGGCATCGGTCATTATGCTAAAGAAAAACGCATAGAAAGGACAATCTCATGGATCTTGAAATCTTTGAAAAAATGGAAGCGGCGGATCTGCGCAGATACATCCAGTTTCTCTTGTGGCATTATCGGGTGGTGGATGCTTTCTGGTACTTATATGTTACCGAACAATTGGATGAGCAAGCCGCGGATCGGCTCAATGAACGCGTTTGGGGAAAGGTGTCGGTCATGGCCGCCAAGGATTTAATCAAGCGCTTTAATATCCGGCAAAAAGGTCTGGCTGGTTTTGTCAAAGCGCTGCGGTTTTTCCCCTGGTGTATTCTGGTGGGCTACCAGATTCAGCAGCAAGACGATGCGGTCGTGATCAGCGTCCCATCCTGCCCGACCCAGGTGGCTCGAACCCGGCGGGGTCTGGCTGAGTATGCGTGCAAGGCCATGCACCATGCCGAGTTTGCAAACTTTGCCCGGGCAATTGATGAGCGCATCCACACCGAGTGCCTGTTCGCACCGCCGGATCCCCATCCAGAGGATATGCATTGTCAATGGCGATTTTACATGAAGTCCGAAAGGGAAAGGACAAAAAATAAAGGATAAAGGACAAAGGATAAAGGACATTTTGGCGGATGGATGAATTTGGGAGTTGGAATGCGGAAGGGGGAAGGCGCTGCGCGCAGGTACAGGGTACAAGGTTCAAGGTGCAGGGGGGCGCCGACGCGCCAGCTCGCAAGTTATAGCTCATAGCATTTGGCTTGAAAGCTGGGAGGCTATGAGGCTGGGAGGCTAAATGAGTTCGGAATAAAGGAGGAATTTCATGCCGCTGGCGTTT
>JAOZPY010000449.1 GCA_029932495.1 Desulfobacterales bacterium | reverse complement strand
TGCGTGGTGAGATGCACCGTTATCTGGCCGAAATGGCTGCCCTCAACGGTTTTAAAGTGGCTGAAATGAAAGTCAATCATCGCCCGCGGAAGCATGGAAAGACAAAATATAACATGGCCCGCCTGCCCAAGGGTTTTCTCGATTTGCTGATTATTCGCTACCGGCAGAAATACGCCTCCAGGCCGGTTCATTTCTTCGGCGGGCTGGGACTGCTTTCCATGTTCATTGGTTTTATCTTTGGCATTTACCTGGTGTATGTCAAGTTTGCCTTTCATGAAGATATCGGCCAACGGCCATTGCTGTTACTTTCTGTACTGCTGATCCTTGCAGGGCTGCAACTGGTGGTGATGGGCATCCTTACCGATGTGATGATCCGGATCTATTACAAAGACGGCAGGAATGAATACAAGATAAAAGAAGTGCTGGAATGAAAGAGAAGCTCATCCACTACACCCTGCTTTTCCTCATCCTGCTGATGGCCGGCTGGCTACGTATCAACACTTTCTGGATGCCTCATACGTCAGGTGACGAGTTCCACTACCTGGCACTGGCACTAAAGCTCGATTCGTGCGGACTTGACGGATATAATATCAGAGGGGTGGATTACGAATATTTCTCGCTTGACGGCGTCAATGAACTTGTGGAACTTCGGATGTCGGCCGACACGGGAAGGGGCGTGCTGTTGGAACATATGTATGCCGGAGGCAGGGGGTACTACGACAATCCGCTGTATAACAACTCCCCCGGACTGTCGTACCTGCTCATGTGGTCGCAAAAAACGCTGGGTCATGGGAAAGGGTATTTTGTTTCGGCGTCAAACCACGGGAAGGACGCTTTGCGCCGGCACCCGGAAGATGTGTTACATGCCCAGTTTTATGCCGTGTTCTGGCCTTTTGTTTTCGGGCTGGTTTTTGTACTGCTCACCTACCTGTTCGCCAGGATGGTGTTCGATCTCGAAACAGCATTGATCGCCGCTTTCCTGATCGCCGCTAACCCGGTAAGTATCCTGGTGTCGCAAAAACTGTGGGGCGACGAGATCAGCGGTGTTTTTGTGTTGATGGCAGCCATTTTCTTTTTTAAAGGCTACAAAAGCCGTTCGACTGTTTTTGGTGTGGCAGCCGGCGTGGCGGCAGGGATAGCCATTCTGTTCAAGCAAACCGCCGGTTTTTTCCTGATCGGCATCACCGTTTTTTATTTCTGGGACAATCGCCGGATGCTCACCACCGCCACAGGAATAAAAAAGTTTCTGCTTAACCCGTTTGCCCTGGCCATGGTGGCCGCTTTCGTGGCTGTCAGCGGGTTTTGGTTTTTAAAAGTTTATGAGGTTTACGGCGAATTCATCCACAAGCATTTGGCGGGTTCCGAAGTCAGCGACAGTTTTGCCGTCATCAAACGGAACCGCCCGCCGGGGGTGCTGGTCTATCTGGTGGGCATCCCTTTTTTAAGTCCGGTGTTTTTGTTTGCCTGGGTGGTATTGTCAAAAAAGGTGCGTTCGTTTGCCGGCAGCGACAGGCAATGGATATTCCCGTTTCTTGCCTGCTGGATATTTGCTTACTTTTTTATACTGGTTGTTTTCTTTACCGGCAAGGAACACCGCTACATGTTGCCGGCTTACCCGGCCATGGCCCTGCTGGCGGCCTATGTGCTGAACCGCATACGGGTGTGGGGCAACCGGTACACCCGCTCGTGGAAGTGGCTGGGTGCCGATGAGTTTGTTGTCATCTCCCTGCTGCTCACGGCACAGTGGTCGATTTATCAGGCCTCCGATGCGATCTACAACGCAGCTGTTATAATACTGAAACCGTTTTAGGGAGGAACGAATTTTTATTTGCATGAAAAGAAAATAATTACTGATGAGCCGTAAAATACTGATGCTGAACCAGGAATATCCACCCATCGGCGGTGGAGCGGGCTATGTGACAGCTCAGCTGATAAGGCATCTTTCGGCCCGGGGTAACTCCGTAGACCTTGTCACGATGCAATATGGCAGACTGCCTGCTTTCGAAGAGCATGGAAATGTGCGCATCCACAGGGTAAGGTGCATCAGGCGGCACAGCAATGTGAGCAGCGTTTTTGAATTGGCAACTTATCTTTTTTCAGCCCTTCGCAAAGCGAAAGCGCTGGCAAAGAAAAACAAATACGATTTTGTCTATGCCCATTTTATAGTTCCTTCCGGCATCATTGCCCTGTATCTGAAACACCGCTACGGGCTGAACTACCTTGTCCACGCCAGGGGCTCCGATGTGATGGGATATAACCCCGACAGGTTCAGGCTCATGCACCGGCTTATCAAACCGCTGAATGTAATGATCCTGCGCAATGCTTCGGCGGTGGTGGCGGGCTCGCGGTATTTTGCCGGTCTCATCGAAAGACAATACGGCAGACATAACATTCATGTGTTGCCTAACGGTTTTGACGGGGAAAAATATGAAAAGGTGAATAAGGAAAAGATCATTTTGTTTGCCGCCCGGTTATTTCCCCGCAAAGGAGCGCAGTATTTGCTGAAAGCACTGGACGGACTGCCCGCCGGATGGAGGTGTGTGATTGTTGGCGACGGGCCCTACCGGAATCAACTGGAAAAAATGGCCGGAGAAGTTTCCGCGGTAGTGGAATTTACCGGCTGGCTGCCAAAAAAAGAGCTGACGGCATGGTATAAAAAAAGTACGCTGTTTGTCTTCCCTTCCGCGGCCGAAAGTTTCGGGATGGTATTGGTTGAGGCAATGCATTACGGCAATGTGGTGATCACCCTGGCCGGAAGTGCCTGCGAAGAGGTGACCGGTGATGCAGGTATCGTGCTGCCACACCCGGACGTGGAAGCACTACACCGCGAAATTCTTGCCCTGACCGGCGATCCGGAGAGGATAGCCGCACTACGGCAGAAATCAATAGCAAGAGCTGAAAAATACACATGGAAGAACCTCATCGCAGAGTATATCGGAGTTTTTGATACCTGTTTTTGAAACGATCCCCTCTTGTCATTTCATTCCTTATTTATTATTAGATATTCTTTATTCGATATTCCCCATCCAATCCATCCAACCTTCCTCTCTTCCAAAACTTCACCATTCGAAATTCGATATTCCTTATTCAACATTCACCTGCCAACGGATAAATCCATTGTCTTGGTTTTCATACTATCCCTCCGGGATGAGCTGTACCAGAAACACACTTCCAGTACTGATAGCTATCGGTATCGTACGCCGGAAGGTGTTTTGT
>JAOZPY010000040.1 GCA_029932495.1 Desulfobacterales bacterium | reverse complement strand
TGGTAAAAAAAACCGCGCTGCTGTTTTACCACGCAAATTTTCCCGTCGGCTTCCAAGACATCGAGATATTTATTGATTTCATTGACATGCAGGCCGAGGATTGCACTCAAATCAGCAAGTGTGCAGGGGCGCCGGGCGATGGTCTCCAGGATGGCGGATTCGATGTCTTGGCGAAAGGAAAGCACTTTTTTACGATCGGGTGCCTTGGCGATGATTTCCGTATTTGGCAGGTCCCATAAGGTGAGGATGTCTTTCAACTCCCCGGGGGTGGCCGCGCGGATGGAGGACACCGTTCCGGGTCTGTCCAGGGTGTTGAGCTGGATGCGATCCGGGGCGATTCTTTCTATGGCCGCTTTTAGCGCTTGAAGCTCGGAGGCGGTATCATTCAGCCCGGGGATGATAAACACCTCCAGCCAGATCTGGCCGCGGTATTGTCGGCGAAATCGGCAAAGGCCGTCAATAATTTTTTCTATCTGCAAACTGCGGTGGGGCCGGTTGATCTTTCTGAATATGGTGGCGGTTGCTGCATCCAATGATGGCATCACCACATCGGCGGCTATAATGTCGTCGCGTACCTGTTGATCAAAAAGCAACGTGCCGTTGGTCAGAACCGCTACCGGGATTTTTTCAGCGCGTGATTGAATATAATGCAGAACATCGCCGATCCTTGAATTCAAGGTGGGTTCCCCTGATCCGGAGAAAGTAATGTAATCCGGTTTGGGATTGTTCGCCCGGTAATGGTCAAACTCGGTTTTGACAGATTTAAAGGGGACGTATTCTCGGCGGGCGACGCAAAGGTCGGTTGTTTTGCCGCATTCGCAGTAAATGCAGTCCAGGGTGCAGGTTTTCATCGGCACCAGATCAATGCCCAGGGAAATCCCCAGTCGGCGGGAAGGCACCGGGCCAAAAAGATACCGGTACATGAGTGTTCCTTTTAATGGTTTGCTTTTTTAGCCGGCCTGGATACTTGTCCCACCACCCGGTAGGATCCCCGGGGTTTTACCGTTCAGGTGGGACAGCTTCCACCGGCGGTAGAGGATTTTTCCGCACCTTCCTGCAACCAGCTCAGGAATCTGGTTGCCCAGCCCTGCTTTTTGGGATGCTCGGTTTTCATCTATTAAAGATAACGCTTTATAATGAAGGGGTCAATCCTGAATATGAAATGAAATCGGCCCCGCAGGCCTATCCCGCAGAGCCGATTTCATTTGGAGGAGACAATTGGCATCAATAAAAATGCCAACAAGAACGCTTTATTGTAAAGCAAAACCTGTGCCAAGGTATTCATCCAACCGGTCAGGTCATGATCCCGGTGGATTTTGTAGGGTCCAGAGCGGCAGCGGTTTTGGCCCGCAGTTTGGGCTTGACCACCTCTTTGATAAAACGCAGGGCTTCAGCTGCATCCGCGTCCATCACAATGGCTTCTACCCGTATGACGTCCTGTTCGGAAAATTCGACTATCGTTTTATCCATTTTTCAACTTCTTGATAACCGCTGATATGCGGGCTGAAGGGTCGGGTTTTTCTGGCTGAAGCCCAATCGCCGACAGCAGGCTATCAGCAATGAACTGTTGGGGAGTATTTTGGGTTCGAGAAGAGGAAATCGGCCCACACGGCCCATTCCGCGGGGCCGATCTCCAACTTCAGGGGTATAAGGTGCAAATGGAGGTAAATGCCAAGTTAAAACCCCTCTGGTGTGAATGTTCAAGCAAATCTCATGCCATTTTTTTTTCGCCGGGATTTCGGTTCACGGTAATCCCATAGCGTTTCATCCGGTTCCAGATGGTGACCCTTGAAACCCCCAGCATTTCTGCAGCTCTGGACTGGTTGCCACCGCATTTTTCAAGGGCATCGACAAGGGCGTTTTTTTTAGTCGCTTCCCTGCTCAATTTACTGATTTTCAAATGAACTCCAGGCTTGTGACCATGAAAGATGGTCGGCGGCAGGTGGTAGGGCTGGATCACGGATTGCTGGCAGGAGACAAACGCATATTCAAAGGCGCTTTTTAATTCCCGGACATTTCCAGGCCATGGATAGGTCATCAGCTGATCCATGGCCTCGTTTGAAATCCCCTCGATTTTCTTGGTATTTTTAAGCTGGATGCGGTGAAAAAAAGATTCCGCCAGCAATGGGATATCCCCGACCCGCTGTCGCAGCGGCGGGACATAGATAGGAATTACATTGATGCGGTAAAACAGATCCTCCCGGAATGCTCCCTGCTCCACCAGTTTTTTCAAATCCCGATTGGTGGCTGAGATGATGCGCACGTCAATATGGATGGGGCGATTGTCGCCCACCCGTTCGACAACTTTTTCCTCCAGCACCCGCAGCAGCTTTACCTGGGTGGTAAGGGGTAAGTCACCGATTTCATCAAGGAAAATGTCTCCACCCTGGGCGGCTTCAAACCGACCTTCCCGGCTGCGGAAAGCCCCGGTAAAAGCCCCCTTGACATGGCCGAACAGTTCGCTTTCCAGCAGGGATTCCGTCAGGGCTGCGCAGTTGACTTTTACATAAGGTTTTTTCCTGCGGGCGCCGCTTTCGTGGATGGCCTTGGCGACCAGCTCCTTGCCGGTACCGCTTTCACCGAAAATAATCACCGGGGCGTCGGAATTGGCTGCATTCATAATTAAATCAAATACCTGCTGCATAGGCGCCGAGGCACCCAGGATACCGTGAAAGGTATCCTCGGAGCGCAGTTCCCGGCGAAAAGCTTCAATCTGGGTGTCTTTTTTAATCAGTTCGGTAATATCGGTCATGGTCTCTACTGCGCCCATGACCTGTTGCTGGGAGTCATGCAGCACGGATGCATTTTTCAAAACATGGATATAGCTTCCATCCTTGCGCATGAGAGCGCATTTTTGCTGCTTCATATCTCCCTCGCGGAACAAATGGCACCAATGGTGTCCTTCCTTGTCACGCGCGGCTTCGCAAGTATTGCAGTTGAAAACCGTGCAGGATTTTCCGATGATTTCCTCCTGGCTGTAGCCTGTGATGGTGGCCAGAGCCTTGTTGATGGAAATGATGGTGCCCCCCGTATCCACGATCATAACGCCGTCTTGAATGGTGTCGACCACCGTTTTCCAGTATTGGTTTAATTCCTGTTCAAACATTCAACACTCCCCTGTTAAAAATTAACATATGTTAAGAAAATTTCTTTAACATTTTAACATTTTGATGGCAAGGAAAAAATTATACCACCACATAAAAATTATTCTCGATTCAAAGATGTTATTCCCTAATTGAGGATAAAAAAACTGATCACCTGATAATGCATTGACCAACGGGCAGTTGCGGGTCATGTGATGCTTGCTGCCGATGAGTATGGCACATTCATTGCACAATGAGGCAGCGAAACTGTTAAGAAGGGTGTTGAATTGGGTAAAAGAATTAAACACAAGCTGGATCTTCGAGGACTGCTCATACCACTTACCCTGCTGAAAGTAACCCAGACATTCCGGGAGCTTGAGCCTGGTGAAACCCTGGAGATTTTATGGAGTGACCCTGAAGCACCGAAAGGCCTGTTTAAAGTTTTGCCGGCAGCCTCTTATGAACTGCTGTCAATGGACGAGATGGGAAAGGCCAGCCCTTATTATCGGTTGCGCCTGGAAAAAAAAAAGCGGTAATCAAAACCGCATCATCCGCACGCTGCGCGACGGCAGCGGCAACATAAGTATGCATCAATACTATACAAGGAGGCTAAAATGACAGAAATAGATTTGAGTTCGGTAGAAGCTGCCAGTACCGTGGATGCCAGAGGCTCGGCCTGCCCGGGTCCCCTGCTGGAAGCCAAGAAAGGCATTGGCAAAGTCAAGGTGGGTGAAATCCTGGAAGTATATTCCAATGATTCGGGGACACGCACTGACATTCCGGCTTGGTCCAAAAAGGTCGGCCATGAATACCTCGGCATGCTGGAAGCCGATGGTTATGATAAACATTTTGTCCGTAGAATGAAATAGACGGAGTCACCATGACAACCCAGGCAAACAATGCAAGCGAAGGTAAGATCTTGATTTTGGCTACTGAGTCCTGCGCCTATCCCGGCGCCAATTCGGTGGGCCAGGCGCATTCCAGCTATCCGGCCAACACCTATATCCTCCGGGTGCGGGCGCCCGCGTTGTTTCCGGAAAAATTTTATCTGGACTGCTTTGAGAAGGGTATCGGCGGCATTATCATCATGGCATGTGGCGAAGAATGCCCCTATGAGGGCGCCTATACCGCCCTGGCCAAGCGAATCGACCGGGTTTTTCAGATGATGAAAAAACGCGGCTATGATTTGCGCCGGCTTCGCCTGACGGCGATTTGTACGGTCTGCAACCGGGCTTTTTTAAAAGAAATAACCCAGATGAATGAATTGATCCAGGAACTGGGGGCACCGTCTAATGATATTGAAGCTGCCGCCGCTGAGGCGGCATCATGACCCGACTGACGGTAAAATTGTCACCGGAGATACTGGACTGCGGTTTTAGCTGCCTGTAGCGGATTACGGGAATGACATGCGCTTTAGTCCCGGAGCACCGGATCGTCCGCTTGGAAGCGGCGATTCGGTCTTACCGGAAAAGCAGGGCAGCAAAACAATAAGGAAGAAAATAAATGGATACCGATCAAGTGATGAAATTTGATGCTCTGATTGTGGGCGGTGGGATTGGCGGCCTTCAAACCGCACTGGATCTTGCGGATCAGAACTTTAAAGTGGCGGTGGTGGAAAAAGAAGCGACCATCGGCGGCAAGATGATTTTGCTCTCAAAAGTCTTTCCCACCCTTGATTGCGCCAGTTGTATCACAACCCCCAAAATGGCAGCAGCGGCCCACCATGATAATATAACGCTTTTTACTTACTGTGATCTCAAAACGCTGGATCGCGACACAGATGGAATTACGGCCGCCGTAACCCAGCGACCCAGGTACGTGGATCCGGTCAAGTGCATCGGTTGCCGGCAGTGCGAGTATGCGTGCCCGGTCTATGTTTCCGATGAAGTCCAGGGCGGATTTTCCCTGCGTAAAGCGATTTATATTCCCTTTTCCACCGCCATTCCTCAGCTGGCCCTGATGGATGTGGAAAATTGTTCGCTTTGCGGCAAATGTGCCAGAGTCTGTCCCACCGAAGCCATCGATTATTTTCAGCAGCCGAAGGATTTTGTGATCCAGGCCCGTACCGCCATTCTGGCCACCGGGTTCAAATTGACGCCGCTGGATCAGAAAAAAGAATACGGCCAGGGGGAGATTGAAAATGTGATTACTTCTTTGCAGATGGAACGGTTGCTGGCACCCAACGGCCCCTATCAGCGTGTGATCCGGCCATCGGACGGCAAGGAACCCGATTCCATTGCCTATGTGCAATGTGCCGGCTCCCGGGATAAAAGCCTGGGCATTCCTTACTGTTCACGGGTCTGTTGTATGTATGCCATCAAGCAGGCCATGCTGCTTTCCGGCTCGCTGCCCCTGGCGGATATCACCATTTATTATATGGATATCAGGGCCTTCGGCAAGGGCTATGAGCAGTTTTTCCAGAATGCCAAAGCCATGGGGATTGAATTTGTCAAGGCCAAGGTGGCCAAGATCACTCCCGGTGAAAATCAGGCGGTGACCATCCGCTATGAAGATCAGGAAGGCGCTGGCGGGGTGCTTACCCGGGAGCATGATCTGGTGGTGCTGTCTTCAGGGATGGTTCCCGACTGGAATCCCATGGGCGTCTGTCCCGTTTCCATCGAAGAGGATGCATTCATCAAAAGTGTGATGCCCAAAATAGCACCGACTTTGACCGATCTGGAAGGAGTATTTGTTGCCGGGGTGGCCGCCGGTCCCAAAGACATCGTTGACACGATTGCCGAAGCCGGCGCAGCGGCCATGGAAGCATCAAATTATCTGAATGCGCAAAAGCGAAAACAAGCAGCATAATCTTCAAAGCAGAGGTCTGATGGCGGAAAACTGAATACGGTAATTGTGGAATTGGAATGGGCAAGACACTGGGTTGCGAACGGAACCGCCAATCTGCCTTCCGGCCTCTGACATCTGACATTTTGACAATCAGGAGAATAAGGTAATGGCGTCAGACAATGAAAAAAAGGAAACTGAAAAAGAAACCGCGGAAGAAAAAATCGGTGTATATATCTGCCACTGTGGCGGAAACATATCCGACCATGTCGATGTGCAAAAAGTCAGGGACAATATCGCCAACCTTCCCGGTGTGGTAACGGCTTATACCAATATGTTCATGTGTTCTGATCCGGGCCAGGAGTTGATTCAGAAGGACATCAAAGACGGGAAAATAAACCGCGTGGTGGTGGCTTCCTGTGCGCCCAGTCTGCATGAACTGACGTTTCGGGGTGCCATTAAAAGGGCCGGTATGAATCCTTACCTTTATGAACACGCCAATATCCGGGAACAGGTCAGCTGGGTTCACGACGGTGAAAAGGCCACCGCCAAGGCTACCAGTCTGGTAGCTGCGGCCATTGCCAAGACGAGAAATCAGGAACCGCTGGACCCCATCCGCGTGGAGGCCAGAAACCATACCATCGTGATCGGAGGCGGCATTGCCGGTTTGCGGGCGGCTCACGATCTTTCTGCCAGGGGCATTCAGGTGGCGCTGGTGGAAAAATCTCCTTTTCTGGGCGGGCAGACGGCGATGCTCAACGAATTGGTTCCCACTGGTGAAAAAGCCGGTGATCTGATCCAGGCCCTTTCCCGGCAAGTGCTGGATGATGAAAATATTACCGTGTATACCTGCACCGAGGTCATCCGTTATGAAGGGTATGTGGGCAATTTTAAACTGACACTGAAAAGCAGCCCCCCTGAATCAAAAAAAGATCTTGAAAAAATGGCCCTGCTGGCGGATAAAAATAATCCCAGCCGGGAATTTGTTCCTTTTGCCGGTATATATCCTGCCCGGGTTCCTGACAATTCTGAGGAGATGGTTCTGGATACGGGCGCCATCGTGTTTGCCACCGGTTTTCAGCTCTATACGCCCCGGGATGGGGAGTACGGGTTCAATGAAAATCCGGAAGTCATCACCCTGCCGGATTTGATTCGACACCTGGCTGAACACCCTTCCAGCGGTCGCGCTCTGGAAATAGGGGGCCGCAAGATCGAGCGGGTGGCCCTGATTCACTGCGTGGGCAGTCGAATGATTCCAGGCATCCATGAACCGGATGCGGATGGCAACCTGAACGAATACTGCTCCCGGACGTGTTGCAGTGCCACACTTCAGGCCGCCAACCAGATCAGGGAAAGACATCCCGATACGCACGTGTTTGAATATTACCGCGATATCAGGACGTACGGCCGAGGTCATGAAGAGTATTACGAGCGGGCCTCGGACAACCATGTCATGTTTTTCCGTTTTGAACCTGAAGATCCACCGGTCGTTGAGCGCAGCACCAGCGGGCGGCATCCCTTGAAAGTCACCGTCAAAGATACCCTGACATTCGGCGAGGAGCTGGAAGCCGAAGTTGATCTGGTGGTGCTTTCCGTCGGAATGGAACCCAGCAATATCAGGGATCTGGTGGAGATGATGAAACTGCCGGTGGGGGCTGATCGCTTTCTGCAGGAAGTTCATCCCAAACTGCGTCCGGTCGAGGTGGCCAATACGGGAATTTTGCTGGCCGGCACCTGCCAGGCACCAATGGATGTGGGAGAGGCCTGCAGTGCTGCCCAGGCGGCTTCAGTCAAGGCTTCAATCCTGCTGACCAAGGGTTACGTGGAGTTGGATCCCTTCGTGGCTGAGGTAGATCCTGAAAAATGCACCGGCCACGGCCTGTGTGCCGAGGCCTGTCCCATTGAGGGAGCGATAGAATTGCAGGAAATGGAGGCCGACGCAGACAAGGTCAAGCGTGCTGAGGTGATTCCGGCACTGTGTACCGGTTGTGGTATATGCGTGGCTGTATGCCCGGAAAACGCCATTGACATTAAGGGCTGGACGCTAAAAGAGTATGAAGACATGGTGGATGCGATTGTGGCCATATAAATCCCAAAGGGGCGCTATGGCGCCGGCCTTTATGCGGCGACGAAACAATGGCACGATCATCTGCTGACAGGAGTGCATCATGAGTGAGAAAAAGATTGATAAAGAAGCCTTAAAACAGCTTCGGCAGGAACGCCAGGCGAGCATCAAGCATGCCAAAGACACCATTAAAACCCAGAGTCAGGACATCAAAAAAATTAAGGACCAATTAAAAGACGGCGGTAAAACAGTTCCCCAGATTGCTGCAGCCATTAAGATGCCTACCTCCAAGGTGTTGCTATATATCACTGCCCTTCGTACCTATGGTGTGCTGGTCGAAGGTGCCAAGGAAGAAGATTATTTTAAATATGAATTGGCCGGCTGATTTTAGCGGGATTACCGCTGGCCGGCTAATTTAACGGTTTGAACCGATCATTATAACAAGAAAAAGCAAACGGGAGTTAAACCATGAGTGCGCAGGTCAATCCTGATTTATTACTAAACCTGAAAGAATTCGGTGTTGAAGATGCCAGTGCCTGCTTTAACTGTGGGAACTGCACCGCCATATGTTCTCTTTCAACCGAGTCCACCCCTTTTCCACGCAAAATTATACGCTATCTTCAGCTGGGACTTGATGACAAGCTCATGCAGAGCCCGGAGCCCTGGATTTGTTATTACTGTGGCGATTGTTCCGACACATGCCCGCGCCAGGCAAACCCCGGTGAGGTCATGATGGGCCTTCGGCGCTACCTGACCTCGATGTATGACTGGACGGGGATATCCCGACTGTTTTACACGTCAAAGCTTTTCGAGGTCCTGTCTTTGCTCGTTATGGCAGCTGTTGTGGGACTCGGATTCTATATTTTTCACGGGCCGATGATTACCGATCGTGTTGCCTTGAATGTGTTCGCCCCCAACCACGTCATCGAGCTTGCAGATTTAATCATGCTGGCGGTGCTTTCATTTTTCCTGCTCAGCAATGCCTATCGCATGTCACGGGCGGTGATGAAAAATGGCCCGGGCGCACAAGAAGCATCCGGCAAGGGGGTGCTTTTTGGAATTCCGCTTTCAGTCTATCTAAAAGAGGGCAAGGAGTTTATCCTGCAGTTTTTTACCCAGAAAAGCTTCGGCGCTTGTGGTACCCGTTCCCAGCGAATCCAATGGATTGTCCATCTGCTGATGATGACCGGCTATTCCATTGTGTTTCTTCTGGTGGTGGTGGGAATCCGCTGGTTCCAGCGCGATGAAATCTATGCCATCTGGAACCCGATTCGCTTGTTGGGCTACTATTCCACCTTTGGTATTTTGTACGGCGTCACCTATGCTTTTATCGGCCGTATCAAGAAAAGCAAGACGGTGTACGAACATTCCCATTCCACGGACTGGGCCTTTTTGATCATGTTGTGGCTGACCGCTTTTACGGGTATCTTGATTCATTTCACCCGGTTGCTGGGAATGCCCCTATCCACCTATTATATTTATGTGATCCATTTGATGATCGCCGTTCCCATGCTGGTCATTGAGGTCCCTTTTGCTAAATGGACGCACCAGCTCTACCGGCCGCTGATTCTGTATTTGATGAAGGTTAAAGAAAGTGCCGCCAGAGTTGAAGCTTGAGTTGCAGAAACTATAATAAACTGGTAATAGGAACTAAATCCATAAAAAAACTGTGTAGGAACTGTTGTCTGGAACAAAACGTTTATATCGAAAAAATTAGTGATGCGCTAAGCATAAGGAGGTCAAATGGCGGATGATAAAGAAGAAAAAATTATGTATTTCGGCACAAATGCCGGTGAGGATCCCGAAAAGGCGGCCATGCCGTTTGTGATGGCCTGTGCGGCTTTGGCTATGGATATTAAAGCCACTATTGCTTTACAGGGAAACGGTGTCTACCTTGCCAAAAAAGGGTATGTGGACACGGCGCTGCCTGCCGGGGGCTTTCCCTCACTCAAAAAGTTGCTGGCAGATTTTCTTGAACTCAACGGCGAATTGAAGGTTTGTGTCCCCTGTATTCAAGAGCGCAATATCGATGAGGCTGATCTGGTCGAGGGGGCTCAGACCACTGCCGCCGGAGTCTTGAATATCGAAGCCATGGAGGCCGATGCGGTATTGGTTTACTAGCTTCGATATGCCGGCAGTAAATTTTGCGGTACTGTTGGCTGTCTTTAAAGATACGGCTGCGAACAATTAGCGGCTGACCATAAGTAGTGGCATTTATTAAAGTGAGGCCCAAAATGAAAAAAAAGACGATTCACCTGCCTCCCCGGAGAATTTCCGACCTGGCGACCTTGAAACAGGACGGTGCGGAAGTAACCTGCCAGCCCAGTTTCGAGGTGTTGCCGGTGGACTTTGCCCATCGGGATCAAGAGTTTCAGGCGTATATATTTCTTTGCCGTTATGAAGGTAAGGTTAACGACAGCGAATATACGTTTCGCAAATGCTATTCCCGGGGCTGTCCGAATAATCTCTGTCCCCACGTATCCCAGGCCGTGATGATTGCCAACCGTTATCTGCAGCGCGATTTAAGAACATTGCAGAATGCCGGTATTGCCGTGGAAAACAAGCTTTTCAGCCTGGACGACATGGTGGTGAAGTTCGAAAAACTGCATGAAAACCAGGGCCCGCCACTGGCTATCGACGATTATATCAATCTTGCGGAAGAAGGCAATGAGGTCACGGTTGAAATTGAACTGGAATTTGTCCCGGCCGTGGAACATTTTGCCAATTACACCGAGGCCCAGACTTTTTTGATGTGTGACTTTACCGTCACCACTCTGGGCAATACTCACATCTGCCAGCGGTGTTTCGCTTGCTTTCAGACCGATAAAACCAACGGGGAACGGCAAGAGGCTGTTGCGGTGGCCAATGCCCGCCTGGCGCTTTTATATAAACGATTCGATAAGGTGGCGATTAAATATCAAAAGCGGCTTTTTACTTAATCCGCAGTCGTTTCCATCTGCCCTGAAAGGAGATGCGTATATGTATGCACTTATTTATGACGATCACGATCTCGCAAAGCCTTTTAAGCGCGTGATTTCCATTCATAAAAGCCGGGAAGCGGCCGAAAAAGCCCTCAAAAAACGGCAGGACAAACTGGGCCGTAAAGTCTGGGATTGCAATACGCGGATCGTATGGGCACACCATAGAGCGAAGGCCGGGGGTACAATTTCAGCCGAAGATTTTTCCACCTGGCGCCCGGGCGAAAAAATCCCCGAAGGTGAATTACATTCCGATACCGACTAATACAGCTTAATTTTTTAGAAAAGCAGGGCCTGATTGGAGTAAGTTGACGGCGGGGTGCGTCTTTATTCGTCAACCCCGGGAGTCCGGTTTAAATAATAAACAATTAATTGTTACAGGAGGTGCTAGCGTGCACGCAACAATTCAGAAACCCATTGAAGAAATTATTAAATTTATCAAACCCGGCGAAAAAGTGTTTGTCGTCGGCTGTTTTAATTGCGCCTGGAAATGTCACTCCGGCGGCGAGGATGAAACCGAGAACATGGCCAAACGCCTGGAAAAAAGAGGTATCGAGGTGGTCGGGTATACCGTGCCGGGACCCCAGGGAATGTCTTTGTGCAAACTGGATCATACCACCGAAGTTTTGAAGGGAGATTATGGCGAGCAGGTTGAAAAAGCGGACTCTTTCCTGGTGCTGGCCTGCGGCCAGGGGGTTCATACGGTGATCGATGCCACTGACGGTGGTATGGTGCATCCCGGATGCGACACCATTTTTGGGGGGGAGACCGTATCGGAGACGGATATCAATGAATATTGCTCCCTGTGCGGGGACTGCATCATCGAGTATACCGGCGGGCTGTGCCCCATGACCCTGTGCGCCAAGGGCCTGCTGAACGGTCCTTGCGGGGGTGCGGAAAACGGTATGTGCGAAGTGGACAGTGAACGGGATTGCGGTTGGGTCCTGATATATGAACGGCTTAAAAAACTGGGCCGTCTCGACTTGATGGAGCAATACCAGGGGCCTAAAAACTATGCCAAGTGGAGCCGGCCGCGTAGCCTCAAGGTTAGTCCTTTCGAGGCCACTTTCTGCTCCCAGAGCGGTGAAGTTACTGTCAGCAATATCGATTAGCCAATGATTCGGCGCAACGGCGCTAAATGATAGCAAGGAGAATGATTCATGAAATTAAGCGAACTGTTTGATAAAGGAGAATTCGTTGTCACGGGTGAAGTCGGCCCCGTCAAGGGGGCGATCCCCCGGGATAAAGATTTTGTTCCCACCTGTGTCAAGGAAGCCGGACATCTCAACGGCCGCGTACACGCCATTAATGTTACCGACAACCAGAGTGCCGTGATGAGACTCGGTTCCCTGGCGGCCTCCATCCAGTTGAAAA
>JAOZPY010000039.1 GCA_029932495.1 Desulfobacterales bacterium | reverse complement strand
AAATCGTTTCATACCGGTTGGAAGAATATACCATGCGCCGGTCAATTCACACCTTTAAGATCACCGTCAAGGGCGCCCAGAAAATAGCCCCGAGCGATAAAAATTTCCCGCCGGCGCGGCGCAGACCGCAACTTTTTGACTTGCAACAAGTCAAATATTCCCGCGGTGGTCACGTTCAAACTTTTCGACTTCGGCCAGCAGCACCGCCACCAGTTTATTCTGGGGGAACTTTTTGACCACTTTCCCCCTGCGAAATAAAATACCGGTGCCTTCACCGCCGGCAACGCCGATGTCCGCCTCCCGGGCCTCGCCGGGACCGTTGACCACACAACCCATAATTGCGATTTTAATGGGTACCGTGGTGGTCAGCAAGGCTTTTTCCACCTGCTCGACGATATCGAACAGATCGATGTTGCAACGGCCGCAGGTGGGACAGGAAATGATCTCCGGCCCGCGCCGGCGAATATCCAACGCCTTGAGAATCTCAAATCCGATCCGCACTTCTTCCACCGGATCACGCGTCAAAGAAACCCGGATGGTGTCACCAATACCTTCGGCCAGCAGCGTTCCAATGCCCAGGGCGGATTTGACAATCCCGGAATACAGGGAACCCGCCTCAGTCACGCCTACATGCAGGGGCAGATCCGTTTTTTGTGCCATCAGCCGGTAAGCCTCAACCGTACGTGCCACATCCGATGCCTTTAAAGAAACCTTTATCCGGTGAAAATCAATCGATTCCAGCATGTCCACATGGCGCAAAGCACTTTCCACCATGGCGCCGGCGGTCACCCCATTGTATTTTTTCAGCAAATCCTTTTCAAGGGATCCCGCGTTAACGCCGATGCGAATGGCAATGCCGGCATCGGCGGCACAGGCCACCACTTTCTTAACCTTCTGGGCGCTGCCGATATTGCCGGGATTAATCCGCAGCCCGTCAGCACCGGCCCGGACAGCGGCAATGGCCAGGCGGTAATCGAAATGGATGTCGGCGATCAGGGGGATCGTAATTTTCTGTTTGATGGCCCGGATGGCCTCGGCGGCGTCCGCATCCGGCACGGCCACCCGCACAATCTCGCAGCCGGCCTCCTGCAGCCGCCGTATCTGGGAAACGGTGGCGGTGACATCACCGGTGGGCGTGTTGGTCATGGATTGCACCGCCACCGGTGCACCCCCTCCTACAGGGACTCCGCCAATATGGATCTGCCGTGTTTTTTTGCGTTTAATGACAAATGGCATACGACTATGATATACTTAAAATTTTAATGCCCGCAAACCAAACGGGTTGAAAGCGTTTAAAAAATTATTAAGTTATCCTTAATGTTGCAAAAGTCGGAGGACTTCAGAGTCAAGGGTGACGCTGTATTCTTATACCGCGAAGCCTTGGCAACGCAGGATCTGAAGTCCGCCAACTTTCCCGGAGGACCGCTAACGCGGGGCCCGACGGGTCAACAACATGGCATATAAAAGATCCCATCCTTTGAATTCACCCAATGGGATATTCTCAAGATGGTATCCATGTTGTGATTTATGTTACGATACCGGATCATTAGATACCGGTTGCCATGTTGTTTATGCAACGTTGAGGTTATCAAACAAGGTGCTATTATTCAAGCAAAATGGAGGCTTGCTATGACACGTGAAGATGAAGGCCATTTCTCGCAAAAACACGGACCGGATGCCCGCCTGGAACCGGCGGTCAAAGAAAAAATTGAAAAAAAGACCCGAAACGGCGAGATCGCCTGCGCCGTTGCCTTTCAGATTGCGGAGCAACTCGCAGTTTCGCCGGCTGAAATCGGCAGGGCGCTGGATCTGATGGAAACAAAATTAATGAAATGCCAGCTGGGACTGTTCGGCTACCCGTCCGGGGAAAAAGCGGTTAAGCCGAAAAAGCCCGATGTTCCCGGACTGATGGAGGCTATTGAGGCTGCTCTGGTGGATGGGAAACTCTCCTGCCGGGATGCCTGGGAGATTGCCCGCAAATTCAACGTGGGCAAAATGACTGTCAGTGCCGCCTGCGATGCTCTGAAAATTAAAATAAAACCGTGTCAGCTGGGGGCCTTTTAAAGCGGTTGCATATCTGGGATTGGGATTATTGAATTCTTCGGCCATCAATAGAATCTTTCGCCTGCGACCTGTGCTGCCGCTGGCCATTTTTCTTCTGTGGACAGCGGCGGTTTTTTACATAGTCACTCCGTTCGTGGGCAAATACCGCTTTGCCACCCTGCACAAGATCTTGAAATCAGGGCGGCTAACGGTAATCACCCGCAATACACCACACTGCTATTACATTTACCGCGGCCAGCCCATGGGTTTCGAATACGATCTGGCCAAAGCGTTCGCCGACGAACTGGGGGTATACTTGGAGGTGAAAATTGCTGACAGCTGGGATGCCATGGTGCCTCAGATCGAAAACGGTACGGCAGCCATTATCGCCGCGGGCATTGCCATTTCTGCCAAGCGGCAGCAGCAGCTCACATTTTCCGATGGCTACATGGAAGTCCAGCAGCAGCTCATCGCCCGCCGAGACGGTAAAAAAATAAAACGGCTGGCAGACCTTGCCGGCCGGACCATCCATGTCAGAGCGGACACCGTTTACCAGGAACGACTCGAAGAGCTCAAACGCCAGGGAATTGACCTCACCATCGCAGCCCATGATGACCTGCCCACCGAGGAATTGATTCAACAGGTGGCCCAGGGGCAAATCGAGCTGACCGTTGCCGACAGCAATATCGCACGTTTAAATCGACGGCATTACCCCCGTGCGGTGATGGCAGGCCCCATCGGGGAGGTAGAGCAACTCGGCTGGGCGGTGCACCCTGAAGCCCGACGGCTACGGGCGAAAATCAATGCCTTTTTCAAAAAAATTAAAGCCAACGGCCGCTTTGATGATATTTACGACAAGTACTACGGTGATATCGGACAATTCGATTATGTTGATCTGAGGGTCTTTCACCGTCGGATCAAAACCCGTCTGTCCCGTTACAGCCCTTTTATAAAGGCTGCCGCGCGCAAGCACGGCTTTGACTGGCGGCTGATTGCCGCCCAGATCTATCAAGAATCCCACCTGAACCCATGGGCCAAGAGTCATGCCGGAGCAAGGGGATTGATGCAATTGCTTCCGGACACCGCCCACAGCCTGGGTGTCAAAGATATTTATAACCCGGTGGAAAATATCAATGCGGGAGTGGCACATCTGAAGAAACTGTATGATCTTTTCGACGGCGCCGATGACAAGAATCGACTGATGATCGCGCTGGCTGCTTACAACATCGGCCAGGGACATATCCAGGATGCACAGCGACTGGCCGCTGAAAGGCAACTTAACCCCAACTCCTGGGAAGCGTTGACCAAAACACTCCCACTTTTAAGATACCGCAAATATTATAAAAAATCAAAATACGGCTATTGCCGCGGCACCGAGCCCGTCAGCTATATCAAGCAGATCATGATTTATTACGATATCTTAAAACGACAGGGAATCGAATACGGTGCGGTGCAGGCAAGGCTGGGCTCCTAGCAGAGCAATGGGGCTGCCCGCAATGTCTATCCTTGAAACGAGGCATTTTCTCCCACGAAAGGATTGGTCCGTTTTTCATCGCCGATGGTAGTCGACGGTCCGTGCCCGGTATGGACCTGCACCGCATCCGGAAGCACAAAAAGTTTTTTCTGGATGCTCTGTTTCAGGATTTCAAAACTGCCCCCCGGAAAATCGGTACGGCCGATTGAGCCTGCAAAAAGGGTATCCCCCACAAAGACATGCCCATCGGTGTGAAATGTGACGCCTCCGCGGGTATGCCCGGGGGTATAAAGCACCCCCAGGGTGATTTTACCAAAACGGATCTGATCACCATCATTCAAATAGCGGTCCGGGGACGGCGAGTTCTCCGCTTTGAGACCCCAGGCGGCCGCGCTGTCGGAAAGCTGCTCTAGCATGGGAGCATCCTCGGCATGGATTAAAATCGGTGCACCGGTGGCATCTTTCATGGGCTTGTTCGCGCTGACATGATCAAAATGACCATGGGTGTTAAGAATCCACTTGACGGTCAAGTTGGACTCGGCCAAGGCCCGCAGGATACGGTCGGCCTCATCACCCGGATCGATGACGACAGCCTCCAGTGTTTCTTCACAGCCCAGGATAAAGCAATTGGCCATTATCGGTCCGACTGCCAGTGTTTTGATAATCAAATCAAGCTCCTTTCTCTTCTGTCTTTTCCAGCGCAGCCCGGATGCTGTCCAGGATGCCGTTGATGAACGCCCCGGATTCACTGGTGCCGAATTTTTTACCGATATCCACTGCCTCGTTAATGGAAACTTTCGGCGGTATATCCTCGCAATAAATAATTTCGTAAACGGCAATGCGCATGACATTTCGGTCGACAGCTGACATCCGGTTAAGCTTCCAGTTCATCGAAAACCGCTCGATCAAAGCATCGATCTCGTCGGCGGCCCCTATAACGCCCTGGACCAGCTGTAAGAAAAATTGCTTTGGTTTGCCTGACGCGTAAAAATGCTCACAGAAGCGCTCAAGCATCTGGGGAGATGAATTTTTTTGCATGTCCATGCAGAAAAGCGCTTGCATGGCGAGCTCACGTGCCTGGCGACGGGTACTCATGGTCTGAAACTCAAGCGATCACTTCAAACAGATTCGCCATCTCTACGGCCGCCATGGCCGCGTCCCAGCCTTTATTGCCGGCCTTGGTGCCGGCCCGCTCAATTGCCTGCTCAATGGTATCGGCGGTGATCACGCCGAAAATAACCGGAATCTCTGCTTCCATGCCAGCCAGAGCCACGCCTTTGGAAACTTCAGCGCTGATATAATCAAAATGCGGCGTGGCCCCCCGAATGACCGCCCCCAGGCAAATCACGGCATGAAAACGCCCGGTGGCCGCCATCTTTTTGGCTACCAGCGGTATCTCGAAGGCTCCGGGCACCTTGACAATTTCGATGGCATCATCGCCGGCACCGGAGCGAACCAGGGCATCCACGGCACCGCTTAACAGCTTTTCGGTGATAAAATCGTTAAAACGGCTGACAACCAATGCGAAGGACTTGCCTTTCGCAATCAGTTTCGCCTCATGGATTTTCGGCATCCGCCCTCCTTTCGGTAATCGGAAAAAAGTTGAATGATTGATTCGTTAAGAAAAACGTCCATGATCATGGCACAGTATCGATATTGAGCATATGCCCCATCTTCAGTTTCTTGCACTCCAAATAACAATGATTGTATTCATTGGGCTCGATTTCAATGGGCACCTGTTCCACAATGCTCAGACCGTATCCCTGTAAACCCACCATTTTTTTTGGGTTGTTGGTCATCAGCCGCATTTTTCGCACCCCGAGATCCGCCAGAATCTGCGCCCCAATTCCGTAATTGCGCAAATCCGCCTTGAAACCCAGCTTCTCGTTGGCTTCCACGGTATCAAATCCCTGGTCCTGCAATGCGTAAGCCTTGATCTTGTTGACCAGTCCGATGCCTCGGCCCTCCTGGCGGATGTACAGCAGCACACCGCTGCCTTCCTCTTCCATTTTGGCCATGGCTTTGTGCAGCTGGGGCCCACAATCGCAGCGCAGGGAGCCGAAAATATCACCGGTCAAACATTCCGAATGGACCCGCACCAGAATCGGTTTTTCCGGATCAATTTCCCCTTTGATCATAGCGATGTGCAGCAGATTGTCCACATCATTCTCATAGACCACCGCCTTGAACTCGCCGGCCATCGATGTCGGGATCGTGGTTTCCGCCGCACGGCGCACAAAGGATTCCGTGCGCATGCGGTATTCGATCAGATCTTCGATGGTGCAAATACCAATGCCGTGTTTTTTGCTGAACTTCTCCAGGCTGGGCATGCGGGCCATGGTACCGTCTTCATCCATGATTTCACAAATGACCCCGGCCGGTTTCATGCCTGCCAGACGCGCCAGATCCACCGAGCCTTCGGTCTGTCCCGCTCTGACCATCACTCCTCCTGCACGGGCCCGCAGGGGAAACACATGCCCGGGCCTGACCAGGTCCCGGGGGCTGGCGTCGTCGGCAACCGCGGTTAAAATCGTGGTCGCCCGATCAGCGGCTGAAATGCCCGTACTCACCCCGCGGCGGGCCTCGATTGAAACCGTAAAACCGGTACCGTAAGGTGACGTGTTGTGATCCACCATGGGGGGCAGATCCAGCGCATCGACTTTTTCTCCGGTCAACGAAAGACAAATAAGGCCGCGGCCGTATTTGGACATGAAGTTGATGGCCTCCGGGCTAACCCTCTCCGCCGCCATGCAAAGGTCGCCTTCGTTTTCCCGGTCTTCATCATCCACCAGGATCACCATGTGCCCTTCCCTGATTTCTTTAATGGCCTCTTCAATGCTGATTTGTGGCATATCTTTTTCGATCCCCCAATATTATTTCTAATCTATAAATCCGCTTTTAATCAAAAACTGCCTGTCCACAGTGGCTGTACCCGGTTCCTGCTTTTGTCCCGAAGATTCCAGCCGCCCGACGAACCGTTCGACATATTTGCCAATCATGTCGGTTTCAATGTTCACCGCATCCCCCCGGTTCTTGAAGCCGATGGTGGTCAATGCGGCCGTATGGGGGATGATGCTGACGGAAAAGGCGTCGGCTCCACAGGTGTTAATGGTCAGGCTGATGCCGTCCACGGCAACTGAGCCCTTGGCAATCATATAGTGCGCCAGGGACCCGTCAACCTCAATGGTCACCACGATGGCATTGCCGGCCGTCTCCCGCCGGCGGATGGTCCCTACGCCGTCAATGTGACCGGACACCAGGTGCCCGTCGATACGGTCTGAAAACCGCATGGCCCGTTCAAGGTTCACCCGCTGACCCACCCTGGCGTCACCAAAAGTCGTCTTGTCAAGGGTTTCCGGAGAAACATCGACTTCAAAATTGCGCCCCCCGATCTTGACGGCGGTCAGGCAGGCGCCGCTGACGCAAATGCTGTCACCGATTTCAGTCTGATCCAGTACGAAATCAGCCTCAATTGCCAGGCGCCGGCCCTGTCCGGACGGACGGACGGCGGCGATGGTTCCCAGTCCTTCGATAATTCCGGTAAACATGAGTCAGAATATCCTTAAACTTATAAAATAAGTATGAATCAGCTTTTTTCAACATAACCTTCGATCAGAACGTCATTTTCAAAACGCTGAACGCTGACATCGGTGACGGCCACACAGGCGCTCATCCGCTCCGGGCCCGGACCGCTGCAAATCGGCACCCCGTCATCGCCTCCAAGAATTTTGGGGGCATAAAAAAAGAGCACCTTGTCCACGACAGCGGCGGCAAAGGCAGAGGCCAGCACCCGGCTGCCACCCTCAATCAAAAGGCTGGTCAACTCTAAGGCTCCCAACCGTTCCATCAGGGCCTGCATATCGATCAGATTGTTTTTCAGCTCCACCGCGATCACCCGGGCGCCGGTTTTTTCCACGGCAGCTTTTTTGGTGGCCGCCGGCACGCCACCGACCACCACGATGGTCTGGGCCGCGGAACGCTGCCGCAATATCCTGGCCTGGGGCGAGATGGACAGGTGCGTATCCAGCACAACCCGGACCGCATCCCGACCCTGCCCGCTGTCCAGTCGCGTCGTCAGGCTCGGATCATCACTGCGAACGGTGTTGATGCCGACCATGATGGCATCCACCGCATGCCGCAGTCGGTGAACAAACTGTCGGGCCGCCGGCCCTGTCACCCAGCGGGAATCCCCCGTGCGGGTAGCGATTCGCCCATCCAGGGTGGCCGCACACTTGGCGATTACAAAAGGACAGCCGGTGCGCACGTATTTTATAAAGGCTTCATTGAGCTTGCGCGCCCGGTCCTCACCCACTCCCAGGGTAACCTCGACCCCCTGCTGCTTCAAAAATTCGGCGCCTCCCCCGGCAACTCCCGGGTTGGGGTCCTTCATGGCGGCTATCACCCGGCGGATCCCGGCCGCCAGGATCCTGCGGGTGCACGGAGGTGTGCGCCCGGTGTGGTTGCAAGGCTCCAGGGTGACATACAGGTCAGCCCCGCGGGCGAGCCGCCCGGCATCTTCCAGGGCGTTTACTTCCGCGTGGGCCTTGCCGGCGGCTTCGTGGTAGCCGGTGCCCACCACCTGACCGTCTTTTACGACCACCGCTCCGACCATGGGATTCGGCGACGTCAGGCCCTGTCCTTTGACGGCCAGGTCCAGCGCCATGTTCATGAAATGCCGGTCATCCATAATTGCTCAAGGCGGTAAAAACGTCAGGAACTGCCATTGACCCGGCGCCCCCCATCCTCCGTTTTTTCATGACTGCTCAAAAGGCTTTTCAATTCGGACACGAAATCGTTGACATCTTTAAATTCCCGGTAAACCGAGGCAAATCTCACGTAGGCCACATCGTCAAGCTGATGCAATTTGACCATTATTTTCTCGCCAATGACCGAGGCCGGCAGTTCTTTTTCTCCGGTTTCCCGCAGATCGCGCTCCAGGTCGTCGATGAATTCCTCAATGACATTCATGCTGATATTGCGCTTTTCACAGGCCTTCTTGACACCGCTGCGCACCTTTTCCCGATTGAAGACCTCCCGACGCCCGTCCTTTTTAACGATCATGATGGGCACTTCTTCAATATGCTCGTAGGTGGTAAACCGCCGACTGCAGGCAATGCATTCCCGGCGGCGGCGAATCACACTGGCATCTTTACTCAATCTGGAGTCAATTACCTTGTTGTCAATTTCTCCGCAAAATGGGCATTTCATGAAAGCTCCCCCCGTTTTTCGGGCTCAACGCGTATTAGCTCAATCTGTGCTTCCTGCAACAGCTCCTGGGCAAGGGAATCCGCATACCCCGACTGATAATATATTTTCGTAATACCCGCATTGATAATCATCCGGGCACAGATGGCACACGGCTGGTTGGTACAGAAAAGAACGCTGCCCTTTACGGACACGCCATGGTAGGCCGCCTGGATAATGGCATTTTGTTCAGCATGCACCCCCCGGCAAAGTTCATGCATCTTGCCGGATTCAACGCCAAGTTTTTGCCGCAGGCAGCCGACTTCCAGGCAATGCCGCAGGCCGGTGGGCGCCCCGTTATAACCAGTGGAAAGGATGCGCTTGTCCTTGACGATAATGGCCCCCACGGCCCTTCGCAGGCAGGTCGAACGCTCGGCCACCAGGTTGGTGATATTCATAAAATATGTTTCCCAGGAGGGACGCTCAGCGGCTCTGTTCATAGCGCTTTTTCATTTCCTCGTAGCTGTCAAATTTGTCAAGACGGGTCTGATGCCGCCCGCCTTCAAAAGCAGTTTCAAGCCAGGCATCGACAATCTCCGCCGCAAGGGCTTCTCCGACAACCCGTCCCCCCATGACCAGGATATTGGCGTTATTGTGACGACGGCTCATGATAGCGGAAAAAAGATCATTGCACAGTGCCGCCCGTACATGGGGAAATTTGTTGGCCACCATGGACATCCCCAGGCCGGTGCCGCACATCAGGATGCCGCGCTCAAATTCTCCGGAAGAAACCCGGAAGGCGACTTTAACGCCAAAGTCGGGATAATCCACTGAAGTCTCGCCGGTGGTTCCCACATCCTGTACTTCGATGCCCCGCTCGATGAGATGGGCCTTGACTTTTTGTTTTAAGGCGAAAGCGGCATGATCGCAGCCCAAGACAACGGGCAACGGATTGGAAACAGCAGACATTACTTTTTTTCCTTTCTGTTGATGCGGGCGGCAATCAACCGGCCGCCCCGGTTTGGCGAATACCAGCAAATACTATATGCCATTTTAAATTACCGCAAGCAAAAAATAGACCTTAACCGGGCCATTGGTAGATCTGATAGTGAGGTGGATTCAACGAACCGGAAGAGGCGGGGATGGAAATGAGTTGAGACCACTGCAGCAAGCTGCACTCGCAGAGGGGTCCAAGCTGAAAACCAGTTGTTTGCAAGGCTGCGGGCAGGTAGCGCCGGTGAGGCGGCAGCATGCAATCAGCCGGCAGTCCTGCTACCACAGTTTATGGGTGATGTTTTTTTAAAATTAACGACGCGTTGGTGCCGCCAAAGCCAAAAGAATTACTCATGGCATGTTCAACCCGGGCCCGGCGAGCACCTTCAGCCACGTAATCCAAATCGCATTCCGGATCCGGGTTTTCATAATTAATCGTCGGCGGAATGATGTCCTGATGCAGGGTCAGCGCCGTGAACACGGTCTCCACCCCTCCGGCACCGCCAAGCAGATGGCCGGTCATCGATTTGGTGGAACTGACAGCCGGGGCCCGGGAGTTGAAAACCGCCTTGATCGCCCGGGTCTCATACAAATCATTAAGGGGGGTGGAAGTCCCATGGGCATTGATGTAATCAATCCGGCCGGCAGGGATTCCCGCATCTTCCAGCGCCGCGCGCATGCACCGCACAGCACCGTCGCCGTCAGGCGCCGGCGAGGTGATATGATATCCATCCCCGGACATACCGTAGCCGACAATTTCCGCATATATCTCAGCACCCCGTTGCCGGGCCTGCTCCAGGGATTCAAGGATGACGATGCCGCTGCCTTCACCGACCACAAAGCCGTCGCGATCCCTTTCAAAAGGCCGGGAAGCCTTTTGCGGCTCATCGTTGCGCGTGGACAGGGCCTTCATGGCATTGAAGCCGGCGATACAGGACGGGCTGATAACGGCCTCTGTACCGCCGGTGATCATGGCATCGGCTTTGCCGCTTTGAATCAGTTTAAAGGAATTTCCCACCGCATGCGATCCGGCGGCACAGGCAGTGGCCAGTGAAGAGTTTGGCCCCCGGGCGCCGAACTGAATGGATATCATGCCGGCGACCATGTTGCCGATCATCATGGGAATAAAAAACGGGCTCACCCGTTTGACCTTGTGCCCGTAAACCTTGAGCACCGTGTCTTCCATGAACCGCAGGCCGCCCAACCCACAGCCGGTAACAGCGCCCACCCTGGCTTCGTTGGCGGTGTTAATCTGCAGCCCGGAATCCTCAATGGCCATGCGGGCCGCCGCAATGGCAAAGGCGATAAAGGGTTCAAAACGCCGGGCCTCTTTGCGGGGCATAAAGTCGGCGGCCTTGAAATCCTTGACCTCAGCAGCAATCCGGGTCTGAAAGTTGGCCGCATCAAAGCGGGTGATTTCACCCACACCCGATCTGCCGGCACACAGCGCCTCCCATGTCGGCCCAACACCGACACCCAGGGGAGTCACCAGACCCAGGCCTGTAATGACAACTCGCCTCTTCACTCAACCTCCGATTATCGCGCCATCGCCCGGCTCAATGGGCATTTATGTAATCGATGGCGTCCTTGACGGTTGCAATCTTTTCCGCATCCTCATCGGAAATGTCGATATCGAATTCTTCTTCCATGGACATGATCAACTCAACCAGATCAAGAGAATCGGCTCCCAGATCATCAACAAAAGAAGCCTCCGGCACCACTTCATCCAACTCGACACTTAATTTTTCAGCAATAATCTTCTTTACTTTGTCCTCAACAGCCATCGCAGCTACCTCCTTGGGTGAATCGCTGAAAGCCATGCGGCTTCAGCAAAGGGATTAAAAAAAAGCAACCCGCGCGTTGATCTTAAATTGTGTGCCAAGCGCGCAATCGTCCGTGGTTGATTGTTTGTGGTCCGTGGAAAGGCAAGCGCCGTGCATCGAATTTATATTGTCATGATCTGTAAAATTCTAAAAATCAAAGCTTATGCCGTCCCATAAGCAACGAACAACTGACAACGAACCACTTGAGTTTCACTCAATTGTGATCTTACCATCAGGTTTAATGGTTTCATAAAAAGAATGTTACATATACATCCCGCCGGATACATGGATCACCTGGCCGGTGATATAGCCGGCCTGCTCGGAGGCCAGAAAAGCCACCACCGCGGCAATGTCCTGCGGTGTTCCGGAACGTCCCAGTGGAATCTGGTCAATCATCATTTGCCGGGCTTTTTCCGGAAAAGCGGCGGTCATATCGGTCTCAATATATCCGGGTGCCACCACGTTGACAGTAATTCCCCGGGATGCAATCTCCCGGGCAACGCCTTTTGTCAGACCGATAATGCCCGCCTTGGCGGCGACATAATTGGCCTGGCCAGGATTTCCCGTTACCCCCACCACCGAGGAAATATTGATAATGCGCCCTGAACGCTGCCGCAACATGGGCTTGGTCACTGCCTTGATGCAGTGAAAGGCCCCCTTCAAGTTGACATCGAGCACGGCGTCCCAGTCTGATTCCTTCATCCGCACGATCAGCCCGTCGCGGGTAATGCCGGCATTGTTGACCAGCACATCAATGCGTCCGGTCTGCTCCAGGGCGCGGC
>JAOZPY010000448.1 GCA_029932495.1 Desulfobacterales bacterium | reverse complement strand
CAGTATTCTTATACCCATCACATCCCGGAAAGACGCTCCGGCAAGGAAAGACGCCATGATGATAACCGCGCGGCGTCTAACAACCATACAGCCGACGATCGCAACCAGAACAGCGAATAATTGGCCTGCATGCAATTGACGCTTTTGCCGGCTGACAAGCCTATCTGTCCAACCATACAGGAGTGCCTATGAGAATTGTACACTTGTCGGACATTCACATCGGAAAATCCGCTAACCATAAAAGCTTTGCCGCCATTGTGGACTGGCTGATCAGCAAAAAAAACACCCACCGGTCAAAAGTTGTCGTCATCACCGGTGATATCGTCGATGACGGCGTGCTCTGGCAGTACAAGGAGGCCAAAAAACAGGTTGAAAAACTGCGGACAAACGACTTTGCTGTGCTTTGCTGCCCGGGCAACCATGATTACGGCCCGGCCGGAATTATTGAAGACAACGACTGTATCGGCTATTTCAAAAAATACATTTCGGGCGATATCGATTACCCGCATTGCGAAATCATCGACGGGCATGCATTTGTCCTGCTGGATTCCATGTACGAGGAAATGAAGGAAACTGAAATGTGGGGTGCCCAGGGAAAGCTCGGCAAAGACCAGCTCAGGAACTTGGACAAACTGCTTGACGATCTGGAAGACGATTCTGCAGACACCAAAGTCATCATTGCCCTGCATCATCATCCGTTTTATTACGATTATTTTTTAAAGCTGCGTGACGATGAACTGTTTAAGCAAGTGATCACCATTGAAGAAGACGGTACCTCAAGGGCCAATTGCCTGCTCTTCGGCCACAAACATGTGGAAAAGAGATTCAACAAGCCGCCCAGTAACAGTAAGGAAAAAAAATACGGAATCGATGTCATTTTTGCCTCCGGGGCAACCACCGAGCGTGATAACAAGGGCAAGATGGTGATTCCGGTGATCAACCTGGATACCAACAAAATTGTGCGGCACAAAGTGAGCTGACCGCAAGCGGTGGCTTCCTGCAGGTGTCTGCATCAGCCGAATGCCGGGATGGCGGGGACCGCAGACCATCTACCGGCGCGTTGTGGGTTTTGTTTTTTTTTCTGGGGGACCGGGATAGGTGGCCAGCTCTAGGACGCAGCCCAACCGGGGTTGTTTGCGGGTGCCGCCGGTAATTTTAACCACCTTGGCCGCTGTCATGATGTTGTCACGGGTCAGCCAGCGGACCACTCGGGCGGCGATTTTGTCGTTCAAGCAGCCGAAGCAGTCGGGCATGGATAGCTCTTGAGTTCTGGCACCCCTGACAAGGTAGACGATGTCTTTGTTGCCGGTAAGTCCGGCATGCCAGATCAGGCGGACCCGTTCACCGCTTTTCAACTTTTGAAGGGCCTGCTGACGACTGCTTCCATCCGGGTTGCTGTACTGGCATCCAGAGGCGGACGTGTTGAATTTTTCGATGAATTTCCGCCGCCCGGGTTTGCAGAAAATCTCTTTGAGCTCGACCCGGGTTTCTTCTTTGGGCGATTTGTTCAGCAGCCGTTCGAGTTTTTCCAGTAATCCCATCGGTCAAGGCCTCGTTTTCACTTTTTTTTATTTTGTTTGCGAGCAGTTAACCTGCGAGCCTGTCAGGCAGATTGTCCGAAAAGCCGCTGGGCGTTTTTATACAGCCACTTTTGCTTGATTTCCGGCTTGAGGGGCAGTTCCAGTACCTGATCGGCCAGTTGCCGGATGCTCATTCCCATAAAAAGCCACGTGGATGCAAACAGAATCCGGTCTTGGAGTACGGAGTTGCCGAAGTGCAGCAGGGATTCCCAGCCGGCCCCCGACTTGGTAAAATATTTCGGCATATAGGAAGCGATATCAATGTAGATATTCGGATTGCGCCAGGCCACGGCCATCATCTCCGCCACCCAGGGCCACCCGCCGTGGCCGGCAATGATTTTCAGTTCGGGAAAATCCTGGGCCACGATGTCCAGGTATACCGGCCGCTCGACTTCCATATTGTTCGTGGAGTAATTGATGGACAGGTGAAACCATACCGGAATATCCAACTCCACGCAGGTGGTGTACAGCGGATACATCTTCGCGTGGTGCGGGGGAATACCGAACATGAAGGGGCGCACGGCAATGCCGCGCAGCCCCAGCTCATAGCTGCGGCGAATTTCGCGCACAGCGGCCATTCCCTTGAGCGGGTCGATGCCCGCGATCCCAATAAATGTTTGCGGGTATTGTTTGACGATATCCGCGTAATAATCGTTGGGCAGCCCTTTGAGGCCGGAAGGGGTTTGTTCGTCCAAGTTGAAAATAACCGCCTTTTCAACGCCGGTTTTATGAAGTTCCGACACAAAATCGTCAAGCGGCATCGCTAGGGCCCCGACTTTCGGCGCCAGGGCTTTTTCAAGTTCGGATGGTGACAGGTTGGTTTTCATCTGGTAAAGCGTATCGGCATCCATGGATAGCAATGGTGCCACCCGGGGGCCAAACACATCTTTCAGGTAGCGCGCCATCTGGGGCGGTAGCGATACGATCAGATCCAGGATGACTTCCTTGGTCGGGACGTAGCACAATGAGTCGATAATTTTGCCGGGTTGCATATATTTTTCCATTAAACTTTTCCTCGCGGGCAATGAGAGCTATGGTCAACGAAAAACCGAGCTATATTTCTCAGATAAAACGGCTTGTGTCAACCCGGTGAAAGCGCCGCCGACTTAATCATGGCCCCTTTGGATCCAAAGCGCAACGCCCGGCATGAAAATACCTGCCGGCGCCTGACCATTACTGACTGCAACAGCTCGGGAGATAATCACAAAAAGATATTGCGGGGCAATTTTGTTGACATTGCGATTGATAATCTTTATTGATATCTGCATCAGTTGTTTCTGATAAGCCGATTACCTGGCAGCACATAGAAAGGAGGTGTCTATGGCGGAAGAAATACAGCCCGGATGCGCCCGTCCCACCGGGGGACCCGTGGGTGAAACGGAGCAGACGGATTTGGTTGAACAACAAAGTATTGATGAAAAGGAGGAGACCAGCATGATACAGGTGGGTCAAAAAGCGCCGGATTTTACGGCGCCGGGATATTATGGAAACAAATTTATCAACATGAAACTTTCCGATTACCTGGGCAAATGGGTTTTGCTGTGCTTTTATCCGGGGGATTTCACCTTTGTCTGAGCAACGGAGCTTTCAGCAGTTGCTGAAAAATATTCCGAATTCCAGGAACTGGGGGTTGAAATCATGTCCATCAGCAT
>JAOZPY010000447.1 GCA_029932495.1 Desulfobacterales bacterium | reverse complement strand
ACTTTACAGCCTTTTTTTCAAGGTTAAAGTTCCGGTCAAATAACATCCACCCGGACAAACGGGACCATGCTATTGATATAGTTCTGGACGCCGGTTGGGAAGAAAGTAGCGCATGCGGTGATTGCGGACGGCGGCCAAATCAGCGGCTTTCAGATCGGCTACCAGCATGTCCTCACCGCCGGTGGCTTTTTTTGCCAAAATTTTGCCCGAGGGTCCGACCACCACGGCCACGCCCGGAAAGTCCAGCCCCTGTTGATTGTCTCCGACCTGGTTGCAGGCGACAATGAAAACCCCGTTGTCAAAAGCCCGGGCGCTCAGATGTCGCATCCAGGAATCCAGTTTCTCCTGCGCTGTTCCCCGGGGAGAGGCATGGGGTATGAAGATGACATCGGCGCCTTTGACGGCCATGCGGGCGGAAAGCTCCGGGAAATGGGCGTCATAGCACAGCTGGACGCCGAACTTTACAGTATTGGCATCAAACAGCGGGATCGTGCGGCCGGCTGAAAACAGGCCTTGTTCCGGCGGGGAGATGTACAGTTTGCGGTAGACGCTCGGCTTTCCCCGACCGGTGGCCACCAGGTGGCTGGCGAAAATACACCCCTTTTTATCCCGTTCGGCCATGCCGGCCAGAACCACAATTTTTTCGTCGTCGGCCATTTGGGCGATACGGCGGCTGATGAACCCGGGAATCGGTTCGGCGCAATCCTTGATCACCGCATCGGTGGTGTATCCGGTAACATTCAGTTCTGGAAAACAGACGAGGTCGGCGCCTTGCCTTGCGGCCTTTTGGATCCAGGGCAGCATCCGCTCCAGGTTGCGCTGCACCTGGCAGACGGCGGAATTGAAAATCACGGCTGCGATGCGGATGTCTTCCATGGGTGTTGGTTGATGCGTTGATTCAGTTAATTGGATAAACCTCTGACGGCATATAAATAGCACAGGGGCGTTCAGAATTAAACGCCAATTTTGGATTGGCTGCGGAAACAATTTTAAGGCTCCGACTGATCGCCGGCCATGGTCTGATTTTAAATAAACGCGTTCGGCCGACCAGGCTCTCTGGGCCAAAATTATAGTGTTTCAGCAGATTTAGAAAGAAACGTCTTCTTGACAAGATCACGGCTATCCGATAGATGAATCCGAACCTTTGCCTGTCGCGAGCCGGCCGATGGCCGAAAATTCAAGCCACCTGCTTTGCAGGTCGTCGTTGACTGGAAGCCATGCCTTTATTTTGCGATCCGCGGCGACAGAAAATTGCAATCTGATCCCATGGGAGATCTCGGTATGCTCGATGTCGATGGAGAAATTTTAAAGTCAGGCCCGGAATATCGGGACGCCTTGCTCGCGGAAAAACAACTCTATGAACGGATTCATACCACAACCAAATCGGTTCTGGCTGAAGTCGGCATCGAGACAAAAAATGAAGCGGTGATTGAGCTTCTGGAGGCCACCGGCATGGCCGGTTATGATGCGGCCGTCCATCGCATCTATTTATTGCCGGAATTAATTGACCAGGTGCTGGACTCGGCTGCCAAATCTTTTGCCGGCGATGAAGGACCCAATACCTTGGGTATCGGCGGCATCCCGCCTTTTTTATATCGGCCCGAAGATCAGTTTCCCATGCCGGCAAGCTATGAGGAGTTGGCCCACCTGATCAAGCTCATCGGTGAGAATCTGGATATGGTACGGTTTTTGAGCCAACCGGTCAAAGTCCACAAGGGTGACCCGCTGGAATGCAACCGGATTATGGATCGACTGGAAGACTGCATCAAAATTACTTGCAGCGCTTACATGGGCAGCGAAGACGCGGTCAGATGGTTTGCCGGCCGCGATGACTGGCATGATTCCATCTGCGCGGTCAAATCGCCGCTTACCAGCATGGATAATATGATGGATGCCCTGATTCGAAGCGCCCGGGCCGGCAATAACCTGCGTTTGACCACCATGCCCCTGGTCGGGCGAACCGCCCCCCAGACACCTGAAGCCTGCATCGTCATCACCCATGCGGAAGTGATGTTCATGCTGGCCGTGGCCCAGACGCTCAACCCCGGGATGGTATGCCTGTTCGGCGGAATGCCTTGCACAACCCGGCCCGATGGCGACCTGGATTATTCCCATGATGCCATGAACCTGCTCAATGTAGCCGTTGCCCGGCTCAACATGTGGGTGACCAAACTGCCCACGGTCCAATCCGGCGGCAGTACGGGCGTAAAAATACCCGATGAGCGGGCGCTGGCCGATGGCAGCCGCGGTCGCCGGATTCTATGTGATTTCGGTGTTCACAACGCCCGGCACTGTTTCGGTGTGCTGGATAATCTCAATTTTTTCAGCGAAAAGGCCTTTCTTGCTGACTGCCAGGCGCATCGGGAATATCTGCAGACCCGCAAAAGCGATAACCAACTGAAGCCCCTTTATCTGCCCGCCGACGATCAGGCTTTTGACGTCATTGAGCGGGTGGCCAGTGGCGACTACCATGTGGATTACCACAGTACGGCAAACTTGAGCGCATTTGATGACTGGGCTGGGGTTGTGGCAGGCAAAGGGCTTTTGCCGGATTAAGTGTCAGATGGCCCTCTGGTCATGCGATTTTCACCGATTCGCCAATCAAGCCATACCGGGATTACAAGTCCAAGGTGCCGCGCTGGATTAAAAAATGATGCGTATGTCTATGCGCTTCGCGCTAGACGTCGAATTGCGCTTTTATTTTGAACACCTTGGTGGCCGGCAGGTTGAGAATGTCCTGCACCCCGGTCTCAGCGGCGATCTGCTTCAAGTTGGCGTCGATTTCATCCATGGATTCGGCGATAAAGGTGAACCAGACATTATACTTATTGTCGCGCTGGTAATTGTGGGTGACCCCGGGGTAGCGATTGACGATGCGGGCAAAAAGTTCGATTTTTTCCGATGGGACCCGGGCGGCGCAAAGGGTGCTGACGAAACCGAGTTTGGCAGGCACAAAATTACCGCCGATGCGGCGGATGATACCATTTTCTTTCAGCCGCACAACGCGTTGCAGCATCTCTTTTTCGGTAATTCCCAGCTCCCGGGCCACGACGCGATAGGGGCGCGGGTCAATGGGAAAATCCGACTGGATGCGGTTCAGGATGGCCCGGTCAGTATCGTCAATATTCAGCATCGCATTTTTCAACTCAAATGAAGCGCTGTTCCATAATCCGCACGTGCACCTTGCGGGTGCGCGGGCCGTCGAATTCGCAGAAAAATATACCCTGCCAGGTGCCCAGCACCAG